>NZ_JBEXAC010000004.1 GCF_040567655.1 Chitinophaga sp. H8
GAGCCGGAAAAGCCTGAATCCAATAAATTCAGGCCTATTTCGGCTCTTTTTATTTATCTATTTGCGGATTTAAGGTATTCAATTGCTAATCTCAGATGCGGTTAATGTTGCAAGTAGGCTAAATTTTAACTGTACGCCTCGTGAGAACTTTCTTGATCTGCCTGTAAGCGGCAAAAAGGTGGCTTTTTCCGAAAAAATGTATTCTACCAGTTTCGTGAGAATAAGATTGAACAAGTATGGTCAGTTATAGATAAAATGGCTATCGAAGCGCAACTTTAGTAAACAGACTAAAATGTATTTGTTCAATAGTCGCTTATCCTTTTAATCATCTGTTGAAGGGTTTCTATCACAATCTCCTTATCCCTCGTTTCCGCTGAATAAGATTTGCTTCTCATGCTATCATACGATATATTTTCCTGGTAAGGGGTTGACAAGTAGGGAACAATATTTTTAAATACACTGTTTAGAGAACGTGCCATAACGATTTTCAGATCGTCTGCTGCCCTTAATATCAGTGCCATTTGATCAACGGAAAGTATAGATAGGAGTTTGATCTTTTCTTTCTGAACAACTTCTTTCGGAGTTGCAACTCCCTTTATGGGCACTATTGAATAATGTATTTGCTTTTCAAGGTAAAATACCTCCTGTGTAAACCAATTGGAAACCTGCTTATGCAAATCCGCATCTTTCCGATTAAATATTATACCTGGTTTTTTGTGGTATTGCTTAAACAGTTTGAGATAGAATAGGAGACTATCCATTTTTGCATCGGGTTGCTCAATATCATTAACATTCGTAGCCAATCTTTCTGTTAAGTTATAGATATAAGTTTTGCTATTGAAGTTCATGTTAATAAGCAATTCATCCAGTTTGGAGTAAGCCGCATTACTATCCACAGGTTCAAGCCGCTCCAATTCTAAACACAGGTCTTTTATATACAGTATTTCCTGAAAAATATAGGTGTGCTTGTCTGAAGGCTGATTGAGAAACTTTTCCAATTCTTGCCTCAATATTGTAAAGCTCGGTTGATAAGCCGCATACCCACGTAGCTTTTTATCAATTACTGACAGCCGCTTACTGAGTTCCTTTTTAACACCATTAAGATAAGTAGCAGGTACTCTTTCCTCTATGCTTAGGTAACTTGTAAATCTGTGCTCAATGAGAGTGAGCAGCTCGTCCAGGCAGGAGACAATGGTACTTAATACCTGTCTTATAGGGCCGTTATCTGCTATAAGCGCCATATCTTCCAATGCCTGATCCAGCAAAGTAATCAGGCTCGAATGATACTTCTTTATCAAGCACTTGATTTTCGCTTCGTCATCAAGGGTGAATACAGTTGACTTAATGGCAGACTGAACCTTGTTTTTTTGAACGATTACCTGATCCTGGATCGTTGCTACATCATCCGTAATAGCAATACTTATTTTGGTTTTCACCGGATTTAATGTAACGGTAACCAAAGTATCCAGCCATTCTAATACATAACCTTCACACATACCCCTTTACTTTAGTTTTCGGCGACTATTCGCCATCAGCAAAGGTAGGTCGGGCTACCACGGAAACCTATACGCTATTTCTACTATTCCCGTACTCAATTAATAGTAAATCAGTTGTTTGTAGCTTATTTACTCAGTTTATTTATAAGCTCTACTTTATTGGAAACCTCAGCTTTCGCAAAAATGTTTTGGATATGCTTCGTTACGGTCTTTTCTGAAATAAACAGCTCTTTTGCTATATCTCTATATGTTTTTCCTTTGACTATTAGCCGGGCTATTTCTATCTCCCTTGTTGTGAGGTGCAACAACTTGCAATTCTGTTCAAACTTTGAAAGTGCAGGCTGAGCCATATTGTCAGTTTCCGGGCCTTTCCCTGCATTCAGGGCTGCAATGGATGTGCTAATGATCGCCTGTTGCTGCCGTAGCATGTTATCAAGTACCGTTTCGATTTTCTGACTTAATTCCTCAAATGAAAATGGTTTAGAAATGAAGTCTATCGCCCCAAGCCTTAAACCCTTCAGACGGTCGGTAGGTGTAGATTTAGCGGTTAAAAAGATGATGGGTATATGGCTGTACTTATCCTGTTCAGAAAGCGTTTTTGCAAAAGCAAACCCATCCATTTTATCCATCATCACGTCAGACAAAATCAGATTTGGCGTTACAACCATTTCAAACAATTTCTTTAACGCTTCAGAGCCATTCCGTGCACAAAAAACATTGTAGGTAAGCCGGAGCTTATTGGAAAGGAAGTTCATCATCGCAATATTGTCCTCTACCAATAAGATCGTTCTCTTTTTCGCATCATAATCTCCGTCGCTTACCTCACCGCGATTAAAACTATAATTTAGCTTGCTTAATTTATCTACAGCCTTTTCAATGGTATCTTTTTCAGTTGGCTCATATCGAGGTAAAGTAACCATGACTTTTGTGCCACGCCTCTGTGACGGATCGCTCTCTATACGGACCGTTCCGCCAATCCCTTCGACAACTTTTTTTACTATTGGCAGTCCAAGCCCCATGCCCTGGAGACTGGTATTTTTATATCCTATTTGGTAATATGGCTCAAAAATCTTCTTTTGCAAATCTTCAGGAATACCTACACCAGTGTCTGTAACAGAAAAAGATATTTCATTGTCCTCCACTGTCAATGAAATAAGCACTTCGCCATCGGGATCTGTGAACTTAATGGCATTCTCAATTATATTATTTACTATGCGGTAAAGGGCATTGGGATCAGCTTTGACAAAAATGTTATCATCTATGCAGGTCGAACATTCGATATTATGCTTGACACAATAATGCTTGAACAAAGGGAGGCTATCTCTAAGAATACCGCTAAAATCAGAAATCTGATTATGCTTATAAGTATCTATTCCCTTTGAGAAGCGTTCAATATCAAAAAGGTTAATAACATCTGCCGTCAGTTTATCTACACCACCTTTGATGACATCCAATTCTTCAACAGTACCATATTTACTGATATACTCATCCAGATAATTTTTTATCAGGGTGAGAGGCGTCTTTGTTTCATGAACAAGGTTGATAAAATTATTCGTTTTCTGTTCATTGATTTTTTCCAGTTCTTTAGTGCGTTTGTTTACCTCATCTTTGAGATCAGCATTCCAGTTCCTTAGTCGTTGTTCGGATTCTATCAATTTTTCATGTTCATTTCTCAGCTCTGTAATATGCCTGCTTACCTGTAAACCAAATAGGAGAAGAAACCCAATAT
Organism: Chitinophaga sp. H8; assembly: GCF_040567655.1. NCBI lineage: Bacteria > Pseudomonadati > Bacteroidota > Chitinophagia > Chitinophagales > Chitinophagaceae > Chitinophaga > Chitinophaga defluvii. The sequence goes on from NZ_JBEXAC010000004.1 coordinate 3,226, forward strand.
TGGTAATCAATGCCTCTACCGCCTGCCCCAAATTGAAATAAGTAATTACGGGCAGGCCAACCCAGGGTGTTATACTAAAGAGTAATACAACTAATTCCTGCCGGGCCTCTATGGTGGAGAAGTCGTTGTTGTATTTAAACCGGATTGCCTTCGTTAACGAGATGATTACCCAAACTGCATATAGTACCGGAAGTATCAGCAGGTTTTGTGCATCTTTTAAATCCCCGGTGAACCAAAAGACCATAACGAACAAGCAATACGGTAAAATCAGGAAAAGATACACGCCTCTGTAAGCATGAAATTTTAATTTCGTTAAGCCGAATGCTTTATATACATAGTATGGAAAATAACAGGGAGTAATAAAGCCAGTCGCATATGCTATTATATTCTGCAAAAAATTGGAGCCAGGCAATTTCGGATCAGGTAGTAATCCGCCTGTGACGTTGTAGGTAAGTAACAAAAAAATGAGAACAAGATTTAACGTAGCGTTCTTATCATCAGGCCGTGCTAAGCGAAATATCCCCAGGTAGAAAAAGATAACTATTTCTATGCTCACAAAAATAAATGTGACAATGTGCATTTGCGTTCCAAATACTAACATTGCCTATTATTTTACATTCCTCTTGAAAAAATACAAATGGTATGTCAAATCTTGTTCGTTGTAAACTTCAAAGCCGAACTTGTCGTACCAGGGCAAATTCTTAACCGTTGAAGTTTCCAAATAAATAGGTCTGTTATTACTATTACTGTAATCAATAATTTCCTGAAGTAGTTTACTGCCGATTCCACCGCCTTGTGCATCAGGATCAACGCCGATGAACCATAGATAGGCCATCTGTACTTTAGGCTGAATGCTGCTTATGAGCTTTTCTCTTTTTACAGTCTTACTTATATTACCTAAGCCTACTGCTTTTAGGATAAGTTTTATATCCAGCAATGTTGATTTTAAGGTAGCTTTCTTTTTATCGGGATATACGATGAGTGCGCAGGCTTTATTGTCATCTGAAATAAATACATCACCAAAAGCGGTACAGACTTCAAAAGAATAATCCATTAACGCCCTTATTCTTTTTTCTCTTTCAGCGTCTTGCTTAATTATATAGTTGACGCTTAAATTTGTGTCAAAAGACTTGGTGAGTATATCCACCACCAAAGCCTTATCATTTCGTTGTGCCTTTTTCATAGCTTGGATGTTTTATGAATAATAATGCTTCACTCGTTTATTAATACCTTATTTCTCCTGCTTATATACCAATAGTCGCAGCGCATTAAATACAACCAATAAGGTTGAGCCTTCATGAGCAAAAATGGCAGGGCCAATAGATGCTATTCCCAATATTGTTAACGGTATTAATGCTGCAACTACTCCTAAGCTGACTATCAAATTCTGCTTGATAATACTTTTGGCCTTCCGGCTCAACCCTATGGCAAATGGCAGTAATTCCAATTTATCTCCCATCAGGGCAATATCTGCCGTTTCCAAAGCAACATCTGACCCGGCTGCGCCCATTGCAATTCCCACTGTGCTGTTTGCCATTGCCGGAGCATCGTTTACACCATCGCCAACCATCGCCACCCGCTTCTCATCAACACGGAGTTTTTTAATAGCTTCTACCTTCTGTTCCGGTAAAAGGCCACCCCAGGCATCGGTAATACCTATCTCCTGTGCAACTGCCTCAGCCACTTTTTGATTATCCCCCGTTAACATGATCATCCGGCGTATGCCTATACCTTTCAATGCCTGTAACGAAGCCTTCGCCTCCTTTCTTGGTGTGTCCATTACAGCGACGATACCAATGTATTCACTGCCTTTTCTTGCAAGCATGGAAGTATTGCCTTTGCCTTCCAATTCCCGAACCTTTTTTACGATTTCCTCTGAAGGATGGTTACCATCTAATGATTCAAACAAAGCCAGGTTACCCATTAATACTGTTTCGCCATTCAGTTGCGCTTCAATGCCTTTACCTAAAACAGCTTTCATATTGGTTGCAGAAGGAATTTGATCATCTTTCAATCTTTCTTTGCCATCTCTCACAATTGCTTTGGCAATAGGGTGGTCGCTTAGCTGTTCTACAGCTACCACTATTTTCAAAAGTTCAGTTTCATCAATATTTGACAGAGAGACTACTTCTGTTAATTTTGGCTTTCCTTCTGTAAGTGTGCCGGTTTTGTCGAAAGCTAATGCTGTCAATGTGCCGAGATCCTCTAACGGTTTTCCTCCTTTTATCAGCACTCCGGCTTTTGCAGCCCTGGCCACACCACTAAGAACAGCACTTGGCGTAGAAATAGCTAATGCACACGGAGATGCCGCCACTAATACAGACATTGCCCTGTAAAAACTTTTGCTAAATGGCTCATCAATCACCAAAAAAGAAAAACAGAGAAGAGCTGCCAGTATAAGAATAGCCGGAACAAAATATTTTTCAAACTTGTCTGTGAACTGTTGTGTTGGCGATTTTTGCGTTTGTGCCTCATTTACCATCTTTACAAGACGGGACAGGGTGGAATCACTCGCTTCCTTAATAACTTTAATTTCGAGAGAATCATTTCCATTAATCGTACCTGCAAAGACCCTGAATTTCGCATCTAATTTGGCTGCTTCATCCATATTGAAATTGCTATCTGCAATCGCTTCTTTATCAACCGGAATACTTTCACCTGTTATTGGAGCTTGATTTACACTGCTTGTTCCCTTAACAACAATACCGTCTGCGGAAATTTTCGTGTTAGGGCGCACCAGAATTACATCACCTTTTTTCAATTCCTCGATTTTAACTTCTTTTGTCTGGTCACCTTGTTTTAACAAGGCAGTTTTAGGAGCAAGGTCAGTTAATGCAGCAATAGATTTGCGGGCTTTCTCCATTGCAAAATGTTCTAAGGCATGGCCTAAGCTGAATAGAAACAGTAATAAAGCCCCTTCGGCCCAATTCCCTAATATTGCTGCACCGATGGCAGCTACCAGCATCAGAAAATCAATCTCAAACCCACCTTTGCTGATTGTCTGTATAGCTTCTTTGGTAGTATAAAAACCACCAAAGAAATATGCGCCGATATAAAAGCAAATCGGAACAATTTCCGAAATGCCAGCGATGTAAGAAATACCGAAGCCAGCGCCTAAAAACACTCCACAAAGAATGCTGAAGATCAATTCTGTATTTTTCCCGAAAATACCGCCGTGGGAATGCGCCCCATCTTCATCATGCCCCCCATCTTCATGAGAATGGTCGTGTTCACCGTCTTTATGCTCGTGCTGCGAAAGTTTAACGACTTTGGATTGAGAAGGCTTATCGCTTTCAGCAACCTTCAACCCCTCTTTGGTTAGTAAACGGAAGATAGCGTCCTTATCAATGAGTTGCGTGTCAAACTCGATCATTACTACACCACTTGCAGAAGCGGAGACAGCGAGTATCCCTTTTGTCTTATTAAGTAATGTTTCGATTGACCTGGTTTGACGCTGATGCCTTATACCATCCACCTCAACTAAAAGATGATGGTATCTGCTTGTTATGTTAGCTCCGGCTTGTTGAGCTAACTTTTGAATTTTCTCTATTGTAATACTTTCCGGATCGTAGTGAAAGCATAATTGAGCTTGTGAAGCATCGGTTTTATTCACAATATGAACTTCTTCAATTCCGTGCCTTCCGTTCAATTCACTGATAATTCGTTGAACACATTCGTCTTTCTCATCTGGAATATCAGGTAGTACCACATCCAGATTAATTTTAGTTTTCTCCATAATCAACTATTTTTAAATTTTTTCAAAGCTGGTTCATATTTAATGTTCATGCCCACCTGTATTGCTCAATTTGGCATTGATAAAGAAGGCTCCCTTACTAACAATTTTTGCATTGGCTGGTATCTCAGTGACTGGCGTAATAGCAGTATAACCCAGTTCTGACACACCTTTCATTACCTCAATCTTTTCAAAGTTTTGCTGGTTTTTATGTTCCTGATTTTCGCCTCCTTTTTCCTCGTGATTTTCTTCCTTATGTTCTTTGGCTTCCTTATCGGTCAGAATGAAAATGTAAAATTTGCCATCGGCTTCTACAATTGCATCGTTAGGAACCGCTGGTGTTACTACATCATCTATACTCACTAAAGCGGTTATATTCATTCCATCTATCAATCCTGCTTTATTACCTACAACAGTGCAGTGTACAGCAACTGTTTTACTTTCGTTTTCAAATGATGAACCTATATTAAAAACCTTCGCCGTATAGCTCACTTTGGGGTTATTGGTAAGTGTGAAGTACACGGTTTGCCCTACGGTTATATTTGGCAAATCTTTTTCAAACACCTGCAAATCCAGGTGCAATAGGCCGTTATCAACAATTTCCACTACCGGCGAAGAAACATCCACGTAACTGCCAATCTTGGCAAATTCATTACTTACCGTGCCGCTTATTGGGCTTGTGACCACCAAAGCAGATCTCAGATTGGAGGCAGTGATGTTATTGGGATTAATGCCCATCATGCGTATTTGCTGCTGTAAAGAGGCTTTCCTGGCTCTGAGTGAGGTAAGTTCGGCAGTAGCACTTTGCAGGTTTTTCAAAGCACCGGCATTGCCTTCGTTCAGTTCCTTCTGTCGTTGCACTTCTTGCTCTGCCAACGTTATCCTGCTCCCAATAGTCAGGTATTCCTCCTGCAACTGGACGAACTGCGGATTTTCAATTGTTGCAATTACCTGTCCTTTCCGAACGTAGTTGCCTAACTGGACACTCAATGATTTAACTACACCCCCATACGATGATGTTGCGTTAGCTTTTCTATTGTTAGGAACTCTTAGTGCACCATTTACTTTAATAGTAGCAGCAAGATTTTTACGTTCAATATTCCCCAACACAATTCCTGCAGCTTGCATTTGTTCCTGGGTGAGTGAAGCGATAGTAGATGATTGCTCATCGCCATGATCTTCTGTTGCAGATTCTGCTCCCTTTGTTTCTTCGGTTCCATGGTCATGACCATCGCCCTCTTTGTGTTTACCGCCACAGCTATTCAGTAGTGTAATAGCAACTATGGCAAAAACTATTTTATTTATGATTCTCATTTTATCTTATTTGTTATTATAGTAGTAGAATTGAATGGCAGATTGGTTATACGTATTCAGTGCATCTAAATAATTCTGACGGATGCTAATCGCCTGACTTAGAAACTGGCTTAGATCCGCAAAACTGATTTCTCCTGACCTATAACTTAATGTTGCGGCACTGATGATTTCATCGGCCTGCCTCAATCCTGATGATTCATAAAAATTCAACAAAGACATATTCTTCTGTATGTCTGCTAAAGCTGAAGCTCTTTGTGTTTGAAATACTTGCGTTTGATAAGCTAAAGTCCTCTCCTGTACATCTTTCTCGGCCACTGCTGCTTTCACTTTGCTACGGTAAGCCCCCATTCCAAATAGTGGGAAAGCGGCTGTGACTGAAAAGCCGGTAAAGGGATTTTCTGCGCCCCAAAGTCTTTGACTAAACACCCTGCCCGAAAAATCAGGTTTGTTCGTGTTTCTCATTAAAGAAATATTTGCTGAAGCGATATTTACATTTTGCTGTTGCAAGCTCAAAACAGGATGGACGTTAGCAGTGTCCAATAATTCGGCATCCAATTTTCCCAAAGGCTTCGCAATAGGAAGCAACCATTCGTTCTGATTCAGTAACATCATTAACTGTTGTTGTTGAACTATCATCTCTTTTCTATTCTGTTCTATAAATGCCTGTAATTCTCTCAACTTGACTTCCGCAGCAATCTTATCAAGTTTGGGAACATCGCCCGTTCTAACCCGAACATCGGTAGCCTGGAACATTGTGGTATAAATGCTGTCAAGCCTTTGGAACAATATCTGTTTGTCCTGTAAATACCATAGCTGGTAATAGGCAGCTCTAACATCTCGTCTTATGGCTGCATTCAATACCCCTGTATTCAGTTCAGCATATTTCAATTGCTCATTAAGATATTTTCTACGTGCAGCATACAATCCGGGCCACGCTATACTTTGTGAAACCCCTATTTTGAGGATACCTACGTGATCAGATGGCCGTAAGTCTTCGTTCTCGGCAAAGACCCCTGTCTTCGGTATGTCGGTTGCTGTCTTCACATTAAGGCCCGCAGCCCGTATTTCAGCCTCATTTACGCCATATTGTAAGTTGCTTTTTAAAGCTGTTCCTATCGCACTGTCTATACTTACTCTTTGCTGTGCATTTGCCGATGCAATACCACCGATGCTTAGCAGCAAGATGATTATTGTTGTTTTCATTTTGGGTTTGCTCCCTTTCAGATTAAGTTTTGAGTTAAATATGATATATAACAAAGGCAGGACAAACAAGGTGAGGAAAGTTGCAGTCACTAAACCGCCTATCACCACCGTAGCCAAAGGCTTTTGTACTTCTGCTCCTGCGCTGGTACTGATCGCCATCGGCAAGAAACCCAAAGAAGCTACTGTTGCCGTCATTAGAACAGGGCGCAGACGGGTAAGCGTTCCTTCCCTGACACGTTGAAATACGTCCGTAATTCCTTCCTTTTGTAATTGATTGAATGTACCTATTAGTACAATTCCGTTGAGTACGGCCACACCAAACAGTGCAATAAAGCCGATCCCCGCACTGATGCTAAACGGCATTCCTCTAAGCAGTAAGGCAAATATTCCCCCTATGGCACTCATAGGAATAGCCGTAAATATTAGAACGGCCTGCTTGATTGAATGGAACGTGAAGTATAATAATGTAAAGATGAGCAGCAACGAAATCGGTACTGCTATCATAAGCCTTGCACTCGCTTCTTGAAGGTTTTCAAATTGCCCCCCATAAGTAAAGTAGTAGCCTGTTGGTAATTTTACTTTTGCCGCCAGTTGCTGCTGAATGTCTGAAACAACGCTTTGCACGTCACGGCCTGACACGTTGAAACCTATAACTATTCTTCTTTTTCCAGCCTCGCGGCTTATTTGCGCAGGTCCAAGTTTGTAACCTATGTTGGCGATTTGAGACAGCGGGATTTGATTGCCGGTAGAGGTCGGTATCATCAGGTTATTTACGTCTTCTATACTGCTTCTATGCGCACTATCCAACCTGACTACCAAATCAAATCTTCTTTCATTTTCAAAGACAACTCCAGCACTTTTTCCTGCAAAAGCGGTACTTACCACATCATTTACATCCTGAACAGTTAGGCCATAATTAGCTATTCGTGTCCGGTCGTATTCTATGTTAATTTGAGGAAGTCCTGTAACACGTTCCACCTGCGGAGCAGTGGCTCCTTGCACACTTTGAATAACCTCGCTTACCTCTTTGGCATACGCAGCAAGCGTATCAATATTTTCACCGAAAATTTTTACTGCCACGTCCTGCCTGATCCCGGTCATCAATTCATTAAACCGCATTTGAATGGGCTGGTTCTTTTCAAAGAATACGCCCGGAATAACTTCCAGCTTTTCCAATATGGCATCAGCCAATTCATTATAACTTCTGCCAGATGCCCACTCTTTTTCCGGCTTCAATACAATCATAAGATCAGATGCTTCAGGTGGCATTGGATCTGTTGGAACTTCAGCAGCTCCTGTTTTCCCAACTACCATTTTTACCTCATCGAACTGTTTAATGATACGGGATGCCTGCATAGAAGTCTCAATGCTTTGTCGCAAAGAACTCCCTTGAGGTAGAATACAGTGAAAAGCATAATCACCCTCCTGTAACTGAGGAATAAACTCACCTCCCATACCTCTGAATACAAGAAGCGAAATGCCAAAGATTACAACTGTTGCTCCTACAATAACATATTTGAAGCGGATGGCCATTTGCAACAAGGGTTGATAAACACGCTGTAGCTTCTCCATCATTCTATCACTGAAACTTTTTTTGTTGCTTGCTTTTTTCGGCAAGAACAAGGCGCACATCATTGGGATATAAGTGAGCGATAAGACCAACGCACCAAATATTGCAAAACCTACGGTTTGGGCCATAGGACGGAACATTTTACCTTCAACACCTACAAGGGTCAGGATAGGGATATATACAATCAGAATGATAATCTCGCCAAATGCAGCACTTGTCCGTATTTTGGATGCGGATTCAAATACTTCCTCATCCATTTCACCCTGGGTAAGTCTTTTCGTAGATTTCCTTAGCCCCAAATGGTGCATAGTAGCTTCTACGACGATTACCGCTCCGTCAACTATCAATCCAAAGTCAATCGCACCTAAACTCATAAGGTTGGCGCTTACGCCAAATACATTCATCATTCCCAGGGCAAAGAGCATAGCTAACGGTATTGCAGAGGCTACAATAAGACCAGCACGTAGATTACCGAGGAATAACACCAGTACGAAAATGACAATCAAAGCACCCTCTATAAGATTTTTTTCAACGGTGCTTATAGCACGTCCCACCAGATCAGTACGATCTAAGTATGGTTCAATCACTATATCATTGGGTAAAGAATTTTGAATGGTTGGCAGCTTTTCTTTGATGCGCTTAACCACTTCATTACTATTTTCACCTTTCAGCATCATCACCACACCACCAACAGCATCTACTTCTCCATTGTAGGTAAGTGCCCCATAACGAACAGCGTTACCGAAGCGCACTTCTGCTACGTCTTTTATGAAAACAGGGACTAATCCGGTGGTTTTGACTGCGATATTTTGTACATCCTCTAAACTTGTAACCAAACCAATACCCCTTATAAAATAGGCATTTGGCTTTTTATCAATATAAGCGCCGCCGGTATTCTGATTGCTTTTTTCGAGTGCGGTAAAAATTTCAGGAATACTTACACCCATAGCCTTTAACCTGTCCGGGTTTACAGCCACTTCATATTGTTTAAGCTCGCCGCCGAAGCTGTTTACCTCTGCAATACCGGGAGTTCCGTACAGTTGTCTTGCCACGATCCAATCCTGCATCGTGCGCAGGTCTTTCGCACTGTATTTGTTTTCGCTGCCTTTCTTTGGGTGAATGATGTATTGATATACTTCTCCCAATCCGGTACTCACGGGTGCTAATTCAGGCGATCCAATGCCTGGCGGTATCTTGTCAACTGCTTCTTTAAGCCTTTCTCCAATGAGTTGTCGGGCAAAGTAAATACTCACTTCCTCTTTAAATACGACAGTAATAACTGACAATCCAAATCTGGATATACTGCGTATTTCCTCAATATCAGGTATGTTGGCAATGCTTTGCTCTATGGGGAATGTCACTAATTGCTCTACTTCCTGTCCGGCTAATGTGGGGCAAGTAGTAAAGATTTGCACCTGATTATTGGTAATATCAGGTACAGCATCAATGGGGAGTTTCGTAGCACTCCACACCCCCCAAATGATGAGTAACAAAGTCATTATTCCTATAATGATTTTGTTCTTTATACTAAATCGAATAATTCTATCTAACACGATTATTTTTATTAATAATTAATGTAGCTCTATACAGATTATAGAACTGGCTTTTGATGTATAGCGGAAATTACCAATCCATTCTACTGGTTGGCTCTTCATGCTTGTTGAAGAAATATTATGCTACGATCCGGGGTGGCTGCCAGATATTACCGACATAACGGGAAGTAAAATGGAAATCCCGTAATGCAACTTTTTGGCCTGAGAAGGCTGGCAAGGGGATATTAAGTTCAGGAAGGTTGAAGTTATAGGTTGCCATAGACACACTACAGCAATTACAGTGACAAAAAGGAGTACAATTATCATTTTTGTCCTGACTATGGTTATGCGATTCCCTTTGAGAAGTTGGCGTACCTCTTTCACAGCGATTAATTGCATCGCTACACGGCACTAAAAGAAGTGCTGAGAGATAAAATACCAATGTTAACGCAAACCACTTCATAGTTCAATGCAAAGTTATAAACAATGTAATGCAATCCGATTGCAAAGTTCAAAGTAAGGCCATGCTATTCACACCATATCTATCAGTACCGTTTCTTATCCTTTCTACGTTTTTATTCATCTTATGCCTAACAATATTTCTGAATATGAATTTTTTTATGCTGGAAAGCTCCTGTTGATGTTTGGCGTAAAATTCATCCGGGGTATCGAATATGCCGAAGTCCTGATTAATCCCTTTATCCTGAATGAATGTATTATTCAGATTCCACTCTATCGGTGGATTATCAAAATTACTGGTATAGGCGCCGTAACCGCAGAAGGTAGTTTTGCAATCATTGAACTGCTTTTGCAATTCGGTCAAATAGCCCTTATCTAAAATAACCCCCTCTAAGAAATACCATTGTTCATCCACATATACTTCTACCCAACTATGCAAAATATTTCGTGGTGAAAGGCTATACCATAATCCAGTAATAGCACCTTTTTGTAATGCTTTGTCAATAGTAAATCCATGAATCCGGTTTGGAACGCCTGTTGCTCGAAGAAGCGCCATTAACAAAGTGGCTTTGGTATTGCATTGGCCATAGCCGTCTGCCAACACCTGTGATGCTGCAATGTCGTCTGCAAGGTTGTAGCCAAATTTGATTTCATCGCGAACAAAATTGTAGGTGGCTTTTATCCGGGCGACAGTATCCAGTTTTTTCCATTGCCTTTGTTCTATCAATTGTTGAATGGAGGCATTAGAATAATCCAGGATTTTAGTTTCTGTCAAGTAGTTGTTCATATTTTTTATTCATTTGAATAGCTACTATTTGCTTTTGTTTATTCTTCCCATTTCCATCCCCGTAGCTGATAATATTTTTTCCGTGGCGTTGCTTTCAACGGGTGAATGCCATTTTTTTTACACCACACAACATGATAAATAGAACCTGGAATTACAGCCAGCACAGGAACTAAAGCTGCCCAATGCCCTAACCAGTAATAAATCCCGACAGTTATCCCATAGATCACGAACCATTTTATAATTCTGCGAGCGGCGTGTGTTTCTACTTCAAACCGGCCAAACAAGACAAAAGCGAATAGTTGCAGCAAAAGGAGTTCGGCCAATTCTATTTCCAGTCCAGCATTCATGTCTTTAAATTTTAGGTTAAGCAGTTTTAGGGCCCTTTTTAACCAGCCTGTACATACCCCACCATGCTAATGGAGCCAGTACAACAACACTTAGCATACCTGGAAAATAGCCGTATGGATCGTTTGTCATAAGCGGGAAAAAATAATGTGCAAGCTCTGATATCCCCATTGATGCGAAAAGTGTCCAGATAGCGTAATAGCCAAGTTCATGTTTACGTTTAAGAAGCAGGGGTATGACCAGCCAAGCGCCTATGGGTAATATCAACAGGCCGATAACAAGCCCAACACCAAATTCAGGAACTGTGCCGCCAGTTATTTTTTCTGAAACAACCTCGAAAAACTTCATACGGTTTTCTTCTACCTTATGAAGAAACAGAAAGGCAAGCAGCGTCAGCCAGTATGGTGTTTTAAGCAAAGCCCAGGACGTGCGGGATGGGATCAGAATCCAAAGAATAAAACCGCCGAGATATCCTATCAAAAAAATACTTGCATATAAAGTTCCAAGATAATAATACCCAATGATGGGAATAAGGAGAGAAAACAGAAATGCGACTATTATGTTAGTCAGTCCTTTTTTTGTTGCCATAACAATACGTTTTCTTTAAAATTATCAAATCTGTTTGTTTATTAAAACCCACGATCTATCGTTTGACGTGTTTTCTCTGCTTACCACTCGCGAGGCATAACTCACATATCCCTTTAGCGAAAATCTGGATCTCGTCAATTCTAAAATCAGTTTTTACATTCCCAGGAAAGGATATATCCTTTTTACAGGTAGTCTGCTTACATACTTTACAGTAAAAATGTAGGTGATGATCCTTATGTATATGCTCACTGCATCCTTCATCACACAGCCTATACTTTGTAATGTTGTTGTCCTGAATCCTATGTACTATTCCTTTTTCTTCAAAGGTCTTCAACGTTCGATAAATAGTTACTTTATCTGCCTTGTGAAAGTAGGCTTCAATCTCAGTAAGAGACAAAGCGGCAGTCTGGATATTCAGATAGTCGTACACCAAGATCCGCATACTTGTTGGCCTGGTATTCTTGCTTATTAATTTAAGCTCTGTTCCTCTTTCCATGTTACTTGTCATAGATTGGAGTGGATTATTTGTTTCATGGCATTGTCACAGGCAACCTTTTAATGGCTTACATGCGAGTACCAGTGCATAAGACGGTCTATAATCGCTGCAATTAATACTGCGCAACACAGACCTATGAATACGATTCTTAAAACCCTCGCAATAGTGGACTGAGCGGGCTTTCTTTTGCTTACTTTTTTGTTCAACGGAAAAGATTTTGAAGACAGAACACTTCAAAGCGTAGCCCCTTTGGGCCTACTACGCAAACCGATAAGAAAGTAGATTAAGAAATTTTAGGCGGTTGCCAGATAGCGTGTGAAACTTCTTTGCAGAAAGGAGTGGGATAATCAGAATAATTCTTTGTCGCAAATACCTTCTTAGCTATAATGTAGATAGGGATTTTATGGCACGACATAGATATAGAACAGCACGAACAAGTACAAAAAGGAGCGCAATGCTCAATGTCGTGATTATGCTGTTGATGATTTGCAGAGATTGTTGTTGCCCTCTGGTCATTGCACTCCCTGCTGTCACCACAAGGTAAACAGGACAGGATAAGCAACCATACGCCCATTATGAGTGCAAAAAATTTCATTGCCGCAAATATAAGGAAAAATCGAAAATTTTTCGTACATGCGCCGGATGTAATTCCAAATTGATACCTTTGTAACAAGATATTCTTGAAGCGTTTAAGCTTTAAGTCCCGTACTGAAACTTAGGAACTTTCAAATGGCAATGGGACATAAGTGAGAACGCTCATGCTACGGCGTGGGCGCACTTATCGTTGCCGGGTTTCCTAAGACCTCAGTGCGGTGAGCTGTTGCCTGCGCTCTTTTTTGTGCAGGCAACAGTCAGAGGAAACTAACTAAAAAGCAACTGACCATGACTTCAGCCGATCACTACCCCGAATTTCAATACCCTGCGGGACAATTATCGAAGTTTCTTGCTGCAAGCGACTTTTTCACCATTATGCTAAAAAATGGTGACATCGTTCATTTTACCCCTAAAGACATGCCTGCTTTCAAAAAGTGGTTAGAGCAGAATAATATAGCAAATATCAGAGCAGAGCAGGGATGGGTTGTAACTAAGAAAACATAAGACCTGTTACAATATTCCACTGTAACTACGCCCCATTACTTCCCAACTACCATCTATCCAAAATGCCAAGCAAAAATCACCGTACTTATGAAAAGCAAGTTTTTTTTATTGAAAGATTCGTACAAAATACCCCTCATTTTGACCGGTGTGGTACTGCTGTTCACTACAGCTATTTTAATGACGACATATTGCGAAAAGCGGGCAGATATATACCTGCTACCTGAAGGCTTTAATGGCACTGCTACCGTATTCTTTAACGAGCCTGCCGGAGCACCTGAAAACCGAAGTGGTGAAAAACGCACTTTTAAAATTCCCGCGTCTGGAACTTTACACACGCAAAGTAATTATAAAAAGAAGTGGAACAACTATTACTATGTAAAATCAGACGGTAGCTTACGGCAATTGATGTACGGAGACGCACGTATGGCCGGAGGGGTTTCTTATCGCGGTGATTTTGATAGTGCATGGGTTCAGGAAATGAATGTCTCTGAACTCGACACCAATGGCAAAAAGCTAACTGTTGCTACGATTATTGTAAAACGCAATTATTGACATCATTTTTAAATTACAACATAAACAAGCCACTTGGAAGGATGAGCGTTTATATCCTAAACATTCATTCTCTCCAAGTGGCTTTCTGACGTTACCCCTGCCTATTTGGTACTAAGTGCTTTTAGTTTTTCACTTAGTTCGGTTAAGCCTGCTTTTGTAAGATAATCATCAGCAATTACGTGTAATTCCTGCAATGCTTCCTGCGGAATGCTTTCCAGCAACGCAGACGATTTATCATCATCTTTCGCCATCAGCCCACGTTTGAGGACACTGTGCAATAACAATACGTTTTTGCGGGAGATCCTCATGTCAATCTTCACTGTTTCACTCATGCCAGGGATACTGAGAATAGTATCATACACTTTGGCTACATCACTTGTTGTTAGCATAATCACACGATTTTAATTAAACAATACTCACTGCACAAAAGTAAATAACACTACTCTCTGCATCCTCATCAAAATATGATGAGGATAGGTGAATCCCATATCACCTGTTTAACTTCGCTTAGAAGAACTGAATGTGTATTTGATAAATGTGTGGTTATGGATTTCAGTAAAAACAGGCTTTCCATCAGCGAAGCCAAAGAAATTGACATGGTTCATTTCCTTGCGGGCTTAGGTTATGAACCTGCAAAGATCAGGAACAACGATTATTGGTATCACTCCCCTTTACGGGATGAAAAGACACCTTCGTTTAAGGTTAACAGGAGGCTAAACCGTTGGTACGATCATGGTCTTGGCAAAGGCGGCAACCTGGTTGACTTTGCTATTCTCTTTCACGGGTGTACCGTGTCCGAATTACTCCAGAATTTAAGCGGTAATTTTTCCTTTCAAAAGCCGGTTTCCCAACAATCATTTGCGAGAGAAGAACAGGAAAAGCAGATAAAGATTTTAGGCGATTTTGTGCTGTCTTCCAACGCCCTTTTAAGGTATTTGCAACAACGGCGAATACCCGTTGATGTGGCTGATCGTTACTGCCGGGAAGTGCGTTACGAACTTAATGGAAAAGTCTATTACGGTATCGGTTTCAGGAATGATCTGGGAGGCTTTGAAATACGCAATCCTTACTTTAAAGCCAGCAGCTCTCCTAAAGGCATTACGAGCTTTGATAATAATGCCGATGAAGTAATCGTCTTTGAAGGCTTTACCGATTTCCTTTCTTTCAGGGCCATCCATCAACAAGACCCCGAAGACCGCTTTGATTTTGTAGTGCTAAACTCTGTTTCCTTCTTTGAAACTGCACGTCCCTTTATGGAAAAACATAACGCTATCAAGCTCTATCTGGACAGGGATGCAACCGGACAAAATTGCAGTCGCTATGCACTTTCCCTAAGTGCCAAATACAAAGATGAAAGCAGTCTTTATCAAAACCATAAGGACTTCAACGACTGGGTAATAAATTTCGGTAAGGCTGAGAAGAAACATATAAGACAAAAACTGAGATAAGTAATACAGAGGCTGTAAGGCAGGCTTTAGTTCATTTGAAGCTGTTTTCTTACACACTCTGGAAGCCTTTAAAATGTTTTAAAGACGTTCAAAAGGCTGAAAGATTGCAACTTTCCCGCAATCGGCCAGATGAACGGTTGTTAAACAACCGGATCTGGCTGCCCATCACTCGGAACTCGTGGGCAGGGCGTCTGGAAGGTATAAATGAGTTTGAAAACGTGAAAATGATTAGTGATGGAAGGACAAAATTCAAACAGAACACGCATTATCGGCCTGCGTCTAACGCCCGATGAGTATGCGAAAATTGAAAAGAAATGGAAGGCTTCTACCTGTCGTAAGCTAAGCGACTATGTACGCCGCAGCATCTTCGATAAGCCCGTTGTTACGACCTACCGTAACACCTCACAGGATGACTTAATGACAGAACTTACACGGCTTCGCAACGAGCTAAACGCAGTTGGAAACAACTTCAATCAGGCCGTTAAAAAGCTGCACACGCTGAGCCAGATAGCTGAATTTAGGAGCTGGTTGATTGCTTACGAGGTAGAGAAAAAGATCCTTAGCAATAAGGTTGATGAGGTCAGGAATAACGTAAAAAAAATACTGGAAATATGGTTGCAGTGATCAAAGCAGGCCACTCCATGCACCGTATTTTCAACTACAATGAAAACAAGGTAAAAGAAGGTGTAGCGGAGTGCATCGGAGCAGAAAATTTCCCTTTAAACGCAGATGAAATGAGCCTGAAAATTAAGCTGGGCTATCTGCTGAAAAGGACAGAATTGAACGAGAATGTTAAACGAAACAGCGTACACATTTCGCTCAACTTTGACCCTTCTGAAGCTCATTTGAGCAAAGAAAAGCTGATGCAAATTGCCAATGTCTATATGCAAAAAATAGGCTTTGGTGACCAGCCTTATCTTGTTTATCAGCACCACGATGCAGGCCACCCCCATATACACGTAGTTACCACCAATATTCAGCCTGATGGCAAGCGAATTGACCTGCATCACCTGGGTATTCGCAAGTCAGAACCGGCACGTAAGGAGATTGAAAAAATGTTCAGTCTTGTAGTAGCCGATGCACACGCAAGACGGGAAGCATTCAGGTTAAAGCCGGTAGATGTAAAGAAGGTACAGTACGGGCGTACTGAAACTAAAAGAGCCATCACAAATGTGCTGGATGCAGTGCTGGATAAGTACAAATATACCAGCTTGCCGGAACTGAATGCAGTTTTGAAACAGTACAATATAATCGCTGATCGTGGCAGTGAAGAATCAAGAATTTTTCAGGGAGGCGGCCTTGTTTACCGGATACTCGATGAAGATGGAAAACCTATCGGTGTACCTATAAAAGCCAGCGACTTTTACAACAAGCCTACCCTGAAATTTCTGGAAGAAAAATACAGTTCTAATGATACCCAACGCCAGCCGTTCAAAGCCCGTGTACAAACTGAAATAGACAGGTTGTTTGTTGGCAAAACTTCCACGCTTGATGAGTTAGTTGCACAACTTCAAAAGAAAGGCATTCACATTGCTTTGCGCAGTAGCGATACAGGTTTAATCTACGGGATAACTTACGTAGATCACCAGACCAAATGTGTCTTTAATGGTAGCACATTAGGAAAGCAATACAGTGCCAAAGCCATTCAGGAAAGATGCAGTTCCCCGAAACCTATCAAACAGAACCTATTACCAAATGCAGGTCAAAAAACAGGACAATCATCATTGCCTGCCCACAATACTAACACAGGTCTTTCATCCACTTTACACAACAATACTAATCCGGCTGATACAATTCCTAAAGACAACATGCTGGATGCCCTTTTACAACCGGAGCAGGCAGCCGATTACATACCCGGCCAGCTAAAGAAAAAGGGCAGAAAAAAGAAAAGAAGAAAGAACATTTCCAATAACCAATAAAACATAAAGCTATGGCAGTACAGACAGGTGAAAACGAACAGGCTCTGAGGAAAATTCTGGACATGACCAGGTTGATCAGTATCGTTATTTTAGTGATACACTTCTATTATTATTGTTATGCTGCATTCCATGAATGGGGATTGACCAGCAGTTTCAGCGACCGGATTTTAGGTAATATTTCCCGCACAGGCATATTCAGCAACTTCGTTAAAAGCAAGTTGATTTCTTTAGGCTTTTTGGCTATCTCCCTACTCGGAGCAAAAGGGCGCAAAGATGAAAAACTAAGTTATAAAACAGCATTTGCCTATCTCATTACAGGGCTATTGCTATACTTTGCCAGTTATCTTTCTCTGCTGCTTGAGTTACATGCGCAGGAGAAGACATTCGTTTATGCAGGTATAACTTCAATAGGATTTTTGCTGGTGCTTTCAGGCGGTACTTTGCTTTCACGTATTATCAAAAGCAAGTTTAACAACAAGGACATTTTCAACAAGGAAAATGAAACGTTTCCGCAAGAAGAACGCTTTCTGGAGAACGAGTTTTCGATCAATCTCCCGGCACGTTACAGGCTGAAAAATAAGGTGCGCAATAGCTGGATAAATATCATCAATCCCTTCAGGGCGATTATGGTATTGGGTACACCAGGGGCAGGTAAATCTTACTTTGTCATCAGGCACGTCATAACCCAACATATCCGTAAAGGATTTACGATGTTCGTTTACGATTTTAAGTTTGACGACCTTTCCAGGATCGCCTACAATTCATGGTTAAAAAACAAACACAGGTATCCTAAACCACCGAGGTTTTTTGTTATCAATTTTGACGACCTAACAAGAAGCCATCGTTGCAATCCTTTAGAGCCGTCTGCCATGACGGACATAACCGATGCCGCAGAATCCGCACGTACTATTTTAATGGGCTTAAACAGGGAGTGGATAAAACGCCAGGGCGATTTTTTCGTGGAATCGCCAATCAATTTTCTGACTGCGGTAATATGGTATCTGAAGAAATACAAGGACGGTGAATTTTGCACACTGCCTCACGTTATCGAGCTGATGCAAGCTGATTATGACAGCCTTTTCACGCTGTTTAGAACAGAAGCCGCTAAAGAATGCGAGGTATTGATTAATCCGTTTTTGAATGCCTACCTGAACGATGTAATGGAACAGCTTGAAGGCCAGATAGCATCCGCTAAAGTGGCTATGGCAAGGCTTTCTTCCCCTCAATTATACTATGTTTTATCAGGCAACGATTTCAACCTCGATGTAAATAATCCCGATGATCCCAAAATCGTGTGCATGGGTAATAATCCGCAGAAAATACAGATCTACGGAGCGGTACTTTCTTTATATGTAACCCGTTTGGTAAAACAGGTCAATAAAAAGGGAAAATTGAAAAGCAGTTTGGTGTTTGACGAGTTTCCTACAATCTATCTGAACAATATGGATAGCCTGATTGCTACGGCGAGAAGTAATAAAGTTTCTACGTGCTTAGGTATTCAGGATTTCAGCCAGCTCCGTAAGGATTATGGCAGAGAACAGGCCGATGTGATTATGAATATTACAGGCAATATTGTATCCGGACAAGTAACGGGAGATACAGCAAAACAGCTTTCAGAACGCTTTGGCAAAATCATGCAGGACAGGGAAAGCTATTCAATCAATAGTGGTGACACATCTATTAGCCGTTCAAAGCAACTGGAAACTGCTATACCTCCCTCAAAAATATCTGCACTGAGTTCCGGTGAGTTTGTGGGAATGGTAGCTGACGACCCGGACAACAAAATTGAACTAAAAGCCTTCCATTGTGAAATCATCAACGATCATGAAGCACTAAAAAGGGAGGAAGAAGGCTATAAGGATATAGAAGTTATCCGTAAACTCGATACCAGTATGGTACAGCGTAATTACTTTCAAATAAAGCAGGATATACAGGATATTATTCAGTCAGAAATGGAACGGTTACTAAACGATCCGGGCTTAGCACATTTGGTTGTACGGAAAGGCTAACGTCTCTTTGAAATAGATTGTTTTTATTTTCATATATTGCATATACAGAAGTCTTTTCCAAACAAGCTATCGTAGAAGATATCGTTTTAGTGTGCTTATATAGCCTTTTTTAGCCGATAAAATAACTGTGTAATGAAATTCAGAATAGTCATCGTCAATACCATATTATTTTTTTGTTCACTAAACCTATATGCTCAATCGGTTACGATTGGAAAACATGAGCTGCAAGCAATAAGTGTTTTGACCGTTAAAGAAAAAATAGGGAATAAAGAGATAGTTAAAGTAGTAAAAGACCCCTCAGTTAAAGAATTTGATGAACCGACTTTTGCCAGGCTGAAAAACGTTAGTTTCATTAATGGCGTGATTGAATTAGAAATGATGAGCAAGCTGCTTTCCGATGCTCCTGAATTTGCTCGTGGTTTTATTGGTATAGCTTTCCGAATCAATGAAACTAATGATAAGTATGAAAGTATATATCTGCGTCCTACCAATGCACGGGCAAATGATCAAATCAGACGAAATCACACCATTCAATACTATGCGTATCCAGACTATAAATTTGATCGGTTACGTAAAGAATCACCTGAAAAATATGAATCCTATTCAGACATGGCAATGAACGAATGGATTAAAGTACGCATTGAGATCAAGGACAGTACGGCAAAGTTGTTTCTTAATAACAACAGGCAACCTTCATTGATTGTAAACGACCTAAAACATGGTATAGGAGTAAGGGGTAGTATAGGCTTATGGGTTGATATAGGCACTGAAGGCTATTTCAGAAATATTAAGATTACCCAACAGTAATCAGAAATAAGTTGAGATGCCAAATTGAAATCCTCCTAATCTTGAAGGAGGATTACCTAAAATATCCTTCTGCCAGTTATAACGATAATTAAATCTTATAACGGTTTGCGCGGTAGGCCGCCAACTGATAGCCGGTACAATTGAGAAAACCTCATCCGATATATTGCTTCCTGTTGATTTGAACTTTCCCTTATTCCAATCAACATATTCCAACCGTAATGCTGCATTCAACACCGCACTTTCAAAACCGAACATCGGCCTCTTTAATAACGGCTGAACAAAATCTATAAAACCGCCTTGTTGTTTTCGGCCAAATTGTTCAGTGTAGGTATCAGGAATATCTACATTTATCCATGCCCATTCAGCATTGATATAAGTTTTCAGTTCTGGAATTGTAGTATTAAAATCCACAGCTACAACATTAACAGCTCGCTTCTTATCCAGGATTATTCCGTCTTCCTGAAATTTGTTGTATATCCCTCCCATAAAGGACAATCCCAATTCACCGATTTTTCTGTTCCGCACTGCTACTTTTGCTGTGAGTAGAGGACTTCCATTAAAACTTTCCTCGAAGCGATCTTTATTTTCTTTCGTCGCTGGCAGAAAGGTTCTATTCTGCGTATTGGCAATTATTTTGTCATCGAAACCATTTGTCAGATAGGCTTCGTAAGCATACACCCAATCCGTGTTGTACTTTTTACCATATATCCCAAAACCTACATTGCTCCAGGTGGCTGGCAACATTTGCGTAGCAGAAATAGGCCGGTCAACAAATTCCCACTTTGGCCCGTCATGATTTTGATTAAATGCGCCTATGGGATTCATAACTATTCCGCCACGAAAATTCAATAAGGGAGCGAACTCAAAGTCAACTGAGGCAAACTCTATATTTATCTCTTTAGTCCCATCTTCAAATTCAATTTCAGTAAGGAATTTTATTCTTTTTGATATAGATGATGCTACAAACAAAGTCAATCGCTGCATTTTAAATTGATGCCCCTCTGATATTCCGTTCTCACCCAAATACTGGTAGTTGGCTTCTACATATCCTCCTAATGCAACCGGGGTCTTTCCAATTTGTAAGAATGGACGATCATAGACTGCATCCATGTTTAACGACAAAGAATCGGCTTTTGCAGGGACACGCCGTAACAATTCAGGATCAATTTGCGCAAAAGCTACCTGAACAAGTAGAACATAAAAGACAAGAAGAGCTATTATGCGTTTCATACTTTCCTAAGATCAATGAATATTTGGTTGTTTATAACGGACACCGGAAAGCTGCGTAAATTCGTTGTGGCAGGCCCATTGGTTACCTGTCCTCTGTTATTGTATTCACTTCCATGTGCAGGACACTGCAAGTAACTTCCTGCAACCTGTACTTCAGCTCCCTGGTGTGCACACTGCATCCATAGTGCTGAATAATCGTTTTCACTGAAACGATAGATACAGATTGGAAACTTCAATTCTTCGTTGCGTATGATGATGTATGAGCGCCATGATGATTTTCCTCGCTTTCTTTCTTTGAAATCGTCTATGTCCACTAAGATGCCATCACGGTTTAGGTTTCCTGAAATGTAATGGATTGCGCCACATGAGGGCAATAAGCTGGCAAAAGCTCCAGCTAAACAGGCATTGCAACTACTTTTAATAAATTCTCTTCTTTGCATTATCCATTTTATTAAAGGGATTCAAGAAATTTTATCAGTTTGGCTTTTTCTGTAGCAGTGAGTTCCTGGTAACTGATCTTACTATTTTGCGCTTCGCCTCCATGCAAGAGAATAGCTTCTTCAATACTTCTTGCTCTACCATCATGCAATAAAAAATATTGACCACCTTGTGATTTTTTTGACAACCCGATCCCCCATAACGGTGGAGTTCTCCATTCCGAAGAAACAGCAGTTCCCTCTGTATAACCATCATCAAGGCCAGGCCCCATGTCGTGTAATAACATATCGGTATAGGGCGCAAAGGTTTTAAAGGATAAAGCACTGATAGTAGATGCTCCTGTTTTCATTTCTGGTACGTGGCATTTCCCGCAACTGATTTGCGTGAAAATGTTTTTACCTGCCACTACATCAGGATTGCCGGCATTTCGTTGTATAGGAGCTTTCAGTGTCTTCAGATAGAAAACCACATCTATTATTGTTTGGTTGCTAACCTCGGGATCAATTAACTGTCCGTGGTACGTATCGTATGGCTCATAAGTGGAAGCAATGCCAATATCCTGACTATATGCTGTTGCCGTTTGCTGTAACAAGTCATACGTAGAGGCTTTTTTGCCAAACCTGCCGATGTATTTTCCATTCCGAATAATACTGTTAGGTCTGGTAGTTGCATATAGAGGCAAAGCAACCCAGTTAGGTCGTCCCGATATTCCATCACCATCTATATCATCGGGATCTGCAAGCAATAACAAATCTGTATCTGTGACTGCATCCAGCAAACCTAAGCCGGTATTGGCAGGCGGCGTAAACTTTGAGAATGTTGCACCTGCGGGAATGTTTTCAGGAAGGTAGTTGTAAATAGCTCTGTTTTGAAGCTGTGGACCTCCTAAGTGCAAAAATTGATTACCAATACTATCACGCTGACCAAACCTTGTTAATGTTGTGAAAGGATGACCTTTGCCGTCACCAGCATGACAAGTACCACACGATGTTGCAACAAAAAGAGGCCCAAGCCCTGTTTCCGGTGTGAAAATTTCATCGTTGAAAGCCACATCACCACGCAGAAACTGAACAGATTGTTCAGGTGTAAGCCCCTCAATAGGCCCGTCAAGGACACTATCATCAGCCGGTGCACTTGGAAGTAGCTTTTCACACGCAACTAATCCGAAGATAATAACCACCATCATCCCCAAGACAATTAAATGCTTTCTACCCATAACGAACTACAAATGTTTAAACAAATCTAAATAAAAAATTAGGCTTGTCTAACAATTATTTTTAGTCTTTCTTAATTTAGTCTAAAAATTGAATGGTTACAAGGCGGTGAAGAGCATAAGGGAGACACTTTTTGTCAGAAAAAAGGGGTCATAGCATACGCTACAACCACTAATCCAATTATTAGCGGAACTGTTGTTAATAGTTCAACGAAAGTCCAATGCCAAATCCCATATCACTATCATAATGTGTACGGATGCTTATATTCTTGGTAAAGATGTAGCCAAGCTCTGCCATATATTCTTTATCGGTATTTACCATAAACCCTGCACGCAACCTTTTTGATATAGGAATGTCCTCTCTCATTAACTGTAACCGCACTATTCCATCGTGGTACATTTCTGCCTGAAAGTTTATCAGCATCGGAAGCGTATAAACAAATCCCAAACTGAATTGTCTTCTGTTGTCTTTCTCATTTTTTTGCCCAAACAAATTCTTCTCTTGTTCATCAATTCCCATTCTGCGGTAACGCCAGTCAAAACCAATAAACGGCATAAACCATTGCATTTTTCCAATGTATCTTCCCAAATGAGTTTCAACCTCATACCCGTGCATATCGTTGTAGCCCAAACGCCATTCCGTGCCTAAGCTCCATCTCGTATTTTGAAGCATTGCTTCCCCATCATTTCCATTGGTAGCAAAATCATTTTGAGCCATGAAATGTGGCATATTGCTTTCCCTTTGTAATGCTTTGTAGGCTTTTGCCTTATCCGGCAGATAAGGATTTTGATAATCACCTACGGCAAACACACGGTTCATACCTGACATCATGTGGTACAGGATATGGCAGTGAAAAAACCAATCGCCCTCGGTGTTTGCTGCAAATTCTATCGTATCAGTTTCCATTGGCATAATATCAATGATATTCTTTAAAGGTGCGTTTTCGCCCTTGCCGTTTAATACCCTGAAATCAAATCCGTGCAGGTGCATGGGGTGGCGCATCATAGAGTTATTGTAAATGGTAATCCGCAGTATTTCTCCTTTCTTCACGGGTATTTTATCCGTTTCCGAAAGCACCTTGTTGTCCATGCTCCATACATAGCGGTTCATATTTCCGGTAAGGGTAAATTTGATGTCTTTTACCGGAGCATCTTTTGGCAGTGTTGTGTTATATGGAGATTTGAGCATGGCATAGTTCAGCGTAACAATATCTCCCAAAGCGTTTGCATTGTAACGATTGGGGTCATTGTCCATATTCATACCGTGCTGACTATGGTCTTGCTTTTTCTTTGCCTCACCTGTAATTTCGGGGTACATAACTACATTCATATCCATTTGGTTCAGGCTCATCTTCATTCCCATATCGTCCAAGTCGCCGTTCATTTTCATCATGTCATTCATCATCTTCATACCCTCGAAGTATTTAAGCGTTGGAAGTGGTGAGATAAGCTGTTTGATACCATTGCCAATGAAATAGCTTGCTGATTGAGTTCTGTCTTCGGTAGTGGCAAGGAACTCATAGGATAGTCCATCATCTGGAATAGTAACCACTATGTCATAGGTTTCCGATACGGCTATAATTAGCCTGTCCACTTCAACGGGTTCTACATCATTACCGTCACTTGCCACTACGGTCATTTTACCGCCTGCATACCGAAGCCAAAAGTAAGATGATGCACCACCGTTGGATATACGCAACCTTACTTTATCGCCTGCCTTTAAGGTCTTACCCTCAACCGATTTCAGGTCGGTAGTATGGTTTCCGTTTATGAGGATTTTATCATAATACACATCACTCACGTCCATTGCCAGCATCCGTTTCCATTCGTTGGTAACTTTGGTTTTAAATTTTCCCTCACGTATAGCCTCTGCATAAGATTGTGTCGCATTCTTTTTAATGGCAGCCCAATCATTTGCATTGTGCAGCATCCGGTTGATGTTATTGGGATTAAGATTTGTCCATTCACTTAAAATGATAGGCACAGTCGGCAAATCATCAATTCCCTTTCTAAAGGTTTTATCATCGTCCCGCTTTTTCATTATGAAACTACCGTACATTCCGATTTGTTCCTGTAACCCTGAATGGGAATGATACCAGTGTGTACCATGTTGAATAATTGGGAAACGATAGGTATAGGTAGTGCCAGGTTCAATCGGCTGTTGCGTTAAGTGAGGTACTCCGTCTTCCTTGTTGGGCAGGAATACACCGTGCCAGTGCAGGGACGTACTTTCTTTTAGCTGATTGTGAACTACAATTTCGGCAGTATCGCCCTCTGTAAAGGTAAGGGTAGGCATAGGAATTTGCCCGTTTACGGCAATAGCCCTTTTTGATTTGCCTGCATAGTTTACGATAGTGTCTTTGACGTATAAATCGTAATGCACTACTTTTTGAGCAAATAAAGTTTGCGTGCAGAGCGTTATCAGAACGACTTGCAGCATCTTTATTATTATTTTCTTGTGTCTGTTCATTATTCTATAATTTTATTTTAAACTGTCAGCCATTGCATCAAACCATTTCATTAAAACCTGTTTTTCTTCTTGGGTTAATACTGCATTGCGGTGAATAAGCGTATATGATGACAATGGCATTTTCCCGTCCCTTATCTGATTGGACATAGCCCGGAATTTATTGCGCTGTTTGCGGGTAGAGTACGTTCCAAAGTCGCTAAAGTTTAGTTCCTCTTTGCCCTCCTTAATATGCCCTGCCATATACCATGCTCCCGGTTGGATACGGCTGTACCACGGATAACGGGTGTTGTTGCTATGGCAGTCGTAACAAGAGATTTGCAATATCGCTTTAACGTTTTGGGGTACTGCATATACCTTTTCAATGTGCATATCTGTTACCTCACCCGATTGATTTCGCAATGGCTGAAAAAACTGAATGCCGATTAAGACAACGATTAAGCCTAATATAATTTTTTTCTTTAGCGACATATTAATTAATAGCTAATTGATTGTCAGCAACACTTTACCGATGTAATAAGGCGAGAAAGTGGTGTCCCGTTCAAAATTGAAATTGGATTTTAATTATTTTTCTTTTTCAAATTCTTTAAGTTTTCGCTTCATAAGCTCAATTTCATCAGATTGGGATTGGATAATGTCTTTTTGCAATTGCATCAGTTCAGGGTCGGTCAACTTAGCATTTTCCGACATCTGTAATGCCGCTGCGTGATGCGGTATCATACCCTTTACAAACTGTTTGTCCCCAACACCTATTTGTTGCCTAATCCCAAACCATGAGAATATGCCGACAGCTACCGAAAGTGTTGCGATACCCCAATTGATTTTCTTGTTAGTGTACATACCTTTCATTATCAACAATTCGATAAGTAGCATTGCCGAGGTCATCAGCAAGGTCATGTACAGGTTATTAATATTGGGTATAAGGTTGGCTAATTTGTCTATCATGGCGTACATGATAAAATACATTGCACTAAACATAACGATAGCCATAACAGCAAAACGTTTGTACATGGCTAATGAATGTTTTGAGTTATCAGCACCATTTTTTGAACTATGCTGCATTCCGTGTTTATTCTGCATATTTTCCATAACAATGAGCTTTTATTTATTATCAATGGTTTTCTCTACCTTGCCGCAGCTAATCATTTTTGAGCCATAGTAAGGGTTTTTGATTTCCTTATTTTCGCTTAACCAAATGGCTCCCTTACCATCGTTGAACATCGGGCAATGGTCTTGATATAGTTTTTGTGGAGTGCCGAACAATTTTATCAGGTCAGTAATATCTTCGCTCAATGATGCCAAATGCTCCCTTTGGTGGTCTATTTTGCCCGCATTGTTGCCAATATGCTCCGCATTTTCCTTTGCATCATCCGCAATGTCCATATACTCCTTATGCTTGTCGGCAGGAATAGCTTTCATGTCCACTTTATTTAAGGTAGCCAACAACTTCTTACCCGCACTGGCGGCAGCCTTATCATCATCCGATACAAGAGCATTCTTTAAGGTCAGGTAATCGGTGATTATGGGAGCAATGGAGAATTTATTTGTTTCGCCTGCCGCTGTTTTTGCTTCCTGTCCGTTTGCGGTATCGCTAACCGGGGGTGCAACCACCGTATCATTTTCTTTTGCCGGAGCAGATGCCTGTTGCGCTGAAACGGCTACTGTATCATTTGCGGATTGTTCGTTTTTGCTTGTAGATTGGTTGCAGGATACAGTTATAAATGCCATAGTAATTGCAACGATTGATAATGTTATATTTTTCATTTTTATTTATTTTTTGATTTTTAAAAAACTTGCATTGATAGCTACTACAATTGTGCTTACGCTCATTAGCACAGCACCCATTGCAGGGCTTAAAATAAATTTTGGATAGAGTATGCCTGCCGCAAGGGGAATTGCGACTACGTTGTAGCCAACTGCCCATATTAGGTTTTGCACCATTTTTTTATAGGTGCTTTTAGCGAAGCCAATCAGCTTTACTACATCTCTTGGGTCGCTGTCCACCAGAATAATATCAGCAGTTTCGGCAGCCACGTCAGTGCCGGAACCTACGGCTATACCTACGTCAGCCTGTGCTAATGCAGGCGCATCGTTTACGCCGTCGCCAGTCATGGCAACGGTTTCACCTTTTGCCTGAAGCTCCTTTACTTTCTCCTGCTTGTTGTGCGGAAGCACATTTGCTAAAAAGCCATCCATTCCTAATTTCTCTGCTACGGCAGCCGCAATCTTTTCATTGTCCCCGGTGAGCAGAAAGGATTTGATGTTCATTTTTTTGAGTGCATCAACTGCCTCGCCTGAACCCTCACGGATGCTGTCTGCCAAAGTGATTATCCCCACTACTTTATCTCCGATTAGAACAAAGTTTACTGTTTCGGCTTCCTGATTGATTTCCTTTGGAATTTCCGGTAATGAAAGGTGGTTTTCGCTGAAATAGTTTTTCCCGGCTGCTATAACACCTTTCCCGTTGACGATACCTTTTACACCGATGCCCTGCATATAGCTGAAGTTTTCCGATTTCCATAAGGCAAGGCTTTTTTCCTTTAAGGTTGCCATAATGCCTTTTGCGATATGATGTTCAGAATTTTGCTGCACGGCGGCGGCATACTGGATAAGCTCATTGGCATTATATTCATCCGTTAATGGGATAATTTTTTCAACAGTATGGGAACCTTTGGTGAGGGTTCCAGTTTTGTCAAAAATGACGGTTGATATATTCCTTGTTGTTTCAAATGCGTTCCGGTTGCGGATAAGCAGACCGTTGGTCGCTGAAAGCGTTGTGGAAATTGCGACTACCAATGGGATAGCTACGCCCAAAGCGTGCGGACAGGCTGTTACCATTACCGTTACCATTCTTTCCAAAGCAAAGGCGGTATCCCCACTGCTAACAAACCAGTAAATGAATGTGCCTATGCCTACGGCAATAGCAATAAAGGTCAGCCATTTTGCTACCTTGTCCGCAAGGTTCTGTGTATTGGATTTGGTAGCCTGTGCATCTTGCACCAGGTTAATGACCCTGTTCAGGTAGCTGTCTTTCCCAACGGCTGTTACCTTTACTTTCAACGCTCCATCGCCATTGATAGACCCTGCGATAACCTTACTGTCTTTTTCCTTTTTTACGGGAACGCTTTCCCCGGTCAGCATACTTTCGTTGATGTACGACCCTCCCTCTACGACTAATCCATCGGCAGGGATTTTTTCGCCCGGTTTTATAATTGCCGTTTCACCGCTTTGCAGGTCTTCGAGCTTTATCCTTACGGCTTCACCGTTCCGTTCCACGGTAACATCATTCGGCAGCAACGCTACCAATGACTGTAATGCCCTCGATGCTGCCATTTGGGAACGCATTTCGAGCCAATGCCCCAATAGCATAATATCAATAAGGGTTGCCAGTTCCCAAAAGAAATCCATACCCTGCAAGCCGAAAACAACGGCTACCGAATAGATATAGGCAACGGATATGGCTATGGCAACAAGGGTCATCATACCTATGGCTTTGGCTTTTATTTCACCTGCCATTCCTTTTAAGAATGGCAAGCCACCATAGATATAGATAGCTGTTCCCAATGTCAGCAACACATATTTATCGCCCGTAAATGCAATGCTGAACCCAAGCCATTGCTGTATCATGTGCGATAGGAGCAGGATAGGTACTGTAATGACGAGGCTTGTCCAAAAACGTTTCAGGAAATCACCTGTATGGTGTCCGGCGTGTTTATTGAAGCTCTCTTTTGAATGGTCATGATTGGTATGCTCCCCATGTCCGTGAGCTGTCCCATGTTCATGGGAAGCTGAGGGATTACCTATGGGAACCAGTGCCATACCACAAAGCGGGCATTTGCCCGGCTCGTCCTTTAGCACCTGTGGGTGCATGGGACACGTGTATTTTTGCATAACAAAGGGGTTAAAAGTTATTTTTACTTAATTTTTCTGCCATTTCATGCGTCATTTCTTCGGCATAAGTACCATAAGCATCAACAAGAACACCTTTATTCTCACCATTTTTGGATGAGATAACATAAATGACGGCATTGTTGTCGGGACTGCTGTCGAGGCTTTCAAACCTGTGTGTTTCTACAACCGTAAAATCTTCCGGCTTTAGCTTTAGGCTTTGTGAGGCACAGTATAAACAATCTGGAAGCAGACTGAAATCCATGCCATATCCTCTGTGTTTAAGGTCTTGTAGTGCCTGTACCATGTTATTATACTGTACCATAACTTTATGACCTATTGTTTAATGGTTTCAACGGTACTGCCACAGGTAAGCATCTGCGAACCGTAATACGGGTTTTTAACCGCATTTTCTTTGCTCAACCAATTTGCTCCTTTGCCTCCGTTGTACATCGGGCAATGCTGATAGTAAACAGGAGCATTCTGCTTAGACACTTTTGCCAATTCATAAAGATTAGTCGAAAGAGTAGCAAAGGCTTCTCTTTGTTTGGCAACGTCTTTTGATTTTTCAATGCTTTCCGCATTGGTTGATATGTTTTTCATTACTTTCATCCAAACGGTATGTTCTTCTGTGGATAGCTTGCTCATATCCACTACGCCAACGGATTTAACTAATGCAGCAGCCTTGTCAGAAGCATTAGCAGCATCGGTTTTTATCAAGGCATCCTTTATGGAAAAGTAATTGTCAAATACGGCTGTTAGCTGTGAGGCATTTTGTACCGGAGCATTTTCGGATGTAACCATTTTACTATGGTCATGACCACCGTGTTCGCTACTCATATCCATGTCAGCCTCTTTGTTTTTGGCAACGGGCTTTAATGTTCTTTCGTACTGGCAGCAACCCGGCAGCTTAGCATATATGTCATCCGGTGCTAAGAATTTTTCACTGTCATAACCTGCCAAAGCAATGCGTTTGAGTATTTCGTCCTGATTGGTTTTGTCGCTGTCATAGGTTAGGGTACCCATTTTGGTGTCTTTGTTCCATTCCACACTGGCTACTTTTTTTACGTTTCCGGCTTTTTCGATAGTGGCTTTGCACATATCGCAGTTACCATCAACCTTTACGGTTTCTGTTTTCGCATTTTTTATTTGTGCGAAACTGTTTATTGATGATAGCAATACGACGATTACCATCAATAATTTTGCTATTGATTTCATATTAGAATACATTTTAGAGGAATGGGGCATACAGTCCAATCCTGTTAGAATTTTGATTAAATAGTACAAATAGGGAATTTTCAAAAGCTGGATGCAGCTTTCGACAAGGCGTACCTATGGCTGTAAAGCCATAGTTTTAGCTTATTTTAGGCGGTAGCCAAATGGAGAAAAAGCCCGAAGAATAGTAGGCTTGTTTAAAACCGAATTTTTGTTTTTTAGTACTGGCAATTGGATATTTTGCCCTTAATTCGATTATTGTAGGCACATTTAACGAGTTAGCACAGGTAGTGCCGCACCTGCAAGAACTCCCGTTACAGCCTCCACAACCATTGCTATGGTTGCATTTTTTGCAAGATTTACCTTTGCAACTGTGCTGCTTATGTTCTGATTTTTTTGATTGTTTTTTGGAACAAGAGGACTTCTCTGTTTTAGTAGCAGTTTTGGAGCAAGCATAGCTTTGATTGGGTATCAGAAAGAAACCCAAACAGAATAAAGATAACAGGGTAATATGTTTGCCTAAACTTTTCAACGCTACAAAGTTATAAATAAAATTACATTGTTAACCACTTTGTCCTTTATTTTTGACCTCTACCATATTTTTAAAGCTGTTGTTTTTAGGAGTAAATGCCCCTTTCTTACCCAACGTATTCATTAAGAGCAAAAAGGAGCATTTACATTCAACTTTAAGCGGTTAGCGGTTCTATTTTAAAACCTTTGCTTTTGACAATGGCTACTACTTCATCTTCGGTAATACCCTCTGATTTTACGGTAAGGATTTTGTCTGCATTGTTCGTATCTACATTCCAGTGGCAGATACCCTCTGCATTGTCTAAATCGGATTGAACTTTTGATACACATCCACCACAATTAAGATTGGTCTTAAACTGAAATTCTTTGTTATTTTCCATTATTACTTAAATTTTATTGTTAATTGATATTGCAAAGTTGCTTATTCTTCCAAAAGCATCTGTTGTGATATTTTGGATTTGATTTATGATATTTACTGTTTACTTTTTCCACCTCAACCGTAAGCTGTTGCTTACCACGCTTACGCTGCTCAATGCCATTGCCGCACCTGCAATCATCGGGTTAAGCAGGAAGCCATTAATAGGATATAAAATACCTGCCGCAACCGGAATGCCAATTACATTATAGATAAATGCCCAAAACAGATTTTGCTTAATAGTGGCTACGGTTTGTTTTGACAGCCGGATAGCCTGTGGTATCTTGGTAAGGTCTGATGATATAATCGTCATTTTGGCAACGTCCATTGCAATATCGGAGCCTTTGCCCATTGCGATGCTTACATCTGCTGTTGCCAAAGCCGTACTGTCATTGATGCCGTCCCCAACCATTGCAACGGTTTTGCCTTGCTGTTGCAGTTCTTTCACAAAGTCTGCTTTATGCTGCGGCAATACTTCAGCTTTGTAATGTTTGATACCTGTCTGCCCGGCAATGGCTTTGGCAGTAGCTTCGTTATCTCCTGTCAGCATATATAGGTCAATGCCCATATCCTGCATTTCCGTGATAGCCTGTACCGATGTTTCTTTTATTTCATCTGAAATTGCAATAACGGAAAGGGCTTGTTTGCTGTTTGCAAACCAAATAACGGTTTTGGATAACTTACTCCATTCATCGGCTTGCTGTTGCAGTTTTTCGGGAATATTGATATTATTTTCTGCCAATAGTTTTTTATTCCCTACAAAATAGGTTTCACTATTGTGGTTGGCTTTTGCTCCTTTACCTGTGATACTGTCAAAACCGGACAATGCAGTTGCAGCCACGCCGTCCAAATGTTTTACTACGGCTTCGGCTAAAGGGTGTTCTGATTGCTTTTCGATGCTTAGTAAAATGCTTTTACACGTATCGTCATTGTTCAGCCATTCGATGCCTGTAACCTGTGGTCTGCCCTCGGTAATGGTTCCGGTCTTATCCAGGACAATAGCGTTTACTTTCTTAGCCAATTCAAGGCTTTCCGCATCTTTTATCAGGATGCCTTTTTCAGCACCTCTACCCACTCCAACCATTATTGCCGTAGGCGTAGCCAATCCCAAAGCACAGGGACACGCAATAACCAAGACTGTAACGGCTGCCAGTAATCCTTGTACTACTCCGTTATTGCCACCTAAAACAAACCATAGGATAAATGTAAAGATGGCAATACCGATTACAGTTGGTACAAAAATTCCTGCAATCTTATCTACCAATTTCTGCACGGGTGCTTTACTGCCCTGCGCATCCTGCACCATTTTGATGATGTGGGCGAGCATTGTTTCCTTACCCACTTTTACGGCTCTGAATTGGAAACTTCCTTTTTGGTTAATGGTTCCTGCAAATACTTTTTCGTTTTCTTTCTTCAATACAGGTACGGGTTCACCACTTAACATACTTTCATCCACGTAGGAACTGCCGGAAATAACCATACCGTCCACCGCAATTTTTTCACCCGGCTTCACAAGGATAATATCGCCTGCGATTACTTCTTCAATAGGGGTTTGCTTTTCCGTTCCGTTTGCTTGCACTACGATAACTGTTTTGGGTTGTAATCCCATTAGTTTTTTAATTGCTGAAGATGTATTGCCTTTGGCTTTTTCTTCCAACAGTTTCCCTAAAAGAATGAATGCAATAATGACGGCTGCCGCTTCAAAATAAACGTGGGCGTGTAAACCTCTTTGATGCCAAAAATCTGCAAACAACATATTGAACACACTGAACACATAAGCGATACCTGTACTCAATGCTACCAACGTATCCATATTGGCGGAGCGATGCTTTGCCTGCTTCCACGCATTGATAAAGAAGCCCCTGCCTAACCACAATACAACAGGTGTAGAGAATGCCCACATAATCAGGTTTGCATAAGGCATATCCATAAAGAACATTCCTATTACTACGACAGGTAAGGACAGTATAATTGCCCAAATGGTTTTGGTCTTTAATTGTTTGAATTTCTTCTCGTGGATAGCTTCGAGTGTTTCCTGCTGTTTGGTTTCATCTTCAATTAGTAAATCATAACCAACTCCTTGTACCGCTTTTTGCAGTTTTTCAGCATTGGTTATATCAGACAGGTATTCAACGGTAAGATTTCCCGTTGCGAAGTTTACGGAAGCATTCACAACGCCCTCCTGATGCTGTACGATACTTTCGGCACTTCCCGCACAAGCCGCACAGGTCATTCCCAAAACAGGGAATGTCTGCATAATGGTATTTTTATCTTTTACTGCCATATCTCGATTGTTTTTTTAACAATGCAAATTTGGCAATAATATGAATGGCGGCTATTGTGGAATTTTGGAAATGGCTTGTAAAATTTACTTATACTTCGTCCAAAGGCTTTCTTCTGTCTTCACGTATCTGCTTAAAATGGCTCGGTGTCAGCCCAGTTACTTTTTTGAATTGGTTGCTTAAATAAGCTACACTCGAATAGTTTAGGCGATAAGCGATTTCACTCAAAGACAATTCATCATAAACTAATAGTTCTTTTACCTTTTCTATCTTTTGAGCAATAAAATATTTTTCAATGGTCGTACCCTCTACTTCCGAAAAAAGATTTGATAAATAGTTATAGTCATGATGAAGTTTATCACTTAATACATCCGACAGGGTGGTCTTGTTGTCATTTTCCTGATAATGTACCACCTCAATGATTACATTCTTTATTTTTTCAATAATACGGCTTTTCTTATCATCAATAATTTCAAACCCTAAAGGAATTAGAACTTTAGCCAAAATTGCTTTTTCTTCGGGTGTAGGTTCTTTGCCAAGCATAACCTCTCCAAGTTTGATGTCTTTTACATCCAAACCTATTTTGTCCAATTCATTTTGCACCACCAAAATACAGCGGTTGCAAACCATGTTTTTAATATAAAGTGTACTCATAAGAATGTCCGTTAATATCTTTTTACTATCTGCCGAATACACAAATTTAAAATCTTTTTTCCCCATCTAATATTCAAAGCAGCGTTTGACCGATTTCAACGCTTTTACAGGTTGCTTCTACCGTATCTAATTTTGCATGGGCATGTCCCTTCGGGCCGGTTCATTCCAGGGTACGTTTCACTTCCGTCACTCTTTCATCGTGACCACCTCGTTCCTCGCCGCCTTACATCCCCCTCATGCTTCATGGTTAACGCTGTTATCAAGGCTAAATTGGCTAAGACTGCCATCCAGCCTGGCTATGGCATTTTCCAACGAAACGGGTAAAAAGGCAGCTAAGGTAGTTACGCCTTCGTTACTACGAGCGCATAATACTGCGCTACGCTTGCACCCTTCGGGACTTATAGCTCTTCGTGCCTCCGTCTCCACTCTGTCGCTGCTTTCTTTTTTCCCGTTTTTTCTTTTGGAAAAATGCTTTTAGGGCAGGCGGGTGAAAAAAAAGTAAACAAAATGGTTTCACAATTAAAATTAAAAATCATGAACATCATTGGCAGATTAACGAGGGACGCACAAATCAGCACCTTACCGAGCGACAAACAGGTAGTGAACTTCTCCGTAGCGGTAAACGACAGCTTCCGTAACAAACAGGGCGAACGGGTGGAACACACCGAGTATTTCAACTGTGCCTATTGGCTTTCAACGAACGTAGCTAAGGTTCTTACTAAAGGAACATTGGTAGAACTCTCAGGCAGAGTAAGTGCAAGGGCATGGATCGGAGGCGATGGCGAAGCACATGCAGCACTCAATTTTCACACTTCCCAAATCAAATTGTACGGAGGTGGTAAGCGACCTGAAACCGTAGCAGGTGGTATCAGTAACAATTCCGCAGTACCTGCTGACAATGGCAAAGACGATTTGCCTTTCTAACAAACAACTTTCATTTATCAACTTTTAAAAATTACAATCATGGCACATAATCTTAATTATAACGAAGGAACAGGCAAATACAGCTTCTTTAGTGTACAGCAAAAGGCATGGCACAACTTAGGACAGGTAGTAGAACAATATCCCACAAGTGCCGAGGCTATTAAATATGCAGGACTTGATTTCGAGGTAGTCAAATCACCCTTATATACTCGTGGTACAGGTATCAGCATAGGCGATGATGGTGAAATTAAAGAAGGTGGCAACATCTTACTGCCTGACAATTTTGCAACCATGCGTACCGATACCAATACAGTTTTTGGCGTAGTAGGTAAGGATTATCAGATAGTACAGAACGCAGATGCCTTTGCATTTTTCGATGCTATTGTAGGTGGTGGGGACGGTATCCTGTACGAAACAGCAGGAGCATTAGGAAACGGAGAAAGGATATTTATAACCGCTAAACTTCCTGACTATATCCGTGTGGGCAACGGTGATGATATTACAGAGAAATACATCTTTCTGACAACTTCCCACGATGGTACGGGAAGCATTACCGCAGCCTTTACACCTGTACGCATTGTATGCCAAAACACCCTTAACGCAGCATTGGGTAATATGTCCAACGTGGTACGCATCCGCCATACATCCGGTGCAAAACAGCGTTTGGAAAATGCTCATAAGGTAATGGGACTGGCTAATCAGCTTAGTACCCAACTGGAGGGAATATTTAACCAATGGACACAGGTGCGTATCTGTGATGCAGAAGTAAAGAAACTTATTCAACTGGCACTCTGCCCCAATAAGGAAACATTGGATGCACTTAAAAAGGGTGCAGAAGATGAACTGTCAACCGTATTCAAAAACACCGTTGAAGATGCTTTTGCCTACGCAATGATGTCAGATACACAACAGTTGAATACTACCAAAGGAACTGTGTTCGGAGCATACAATGCGGTAACAGGCTATTATCAGAATGTACGCAATTACAAGGATGATGAAAGCAAACTGCAATCCATTGTAATGGGTGGTACAGCACAGGCTAAAGCACAAAGGGCATTTGAACTATGTAATCAGTTTGCAAAGGATGGTGCAGACGTGCTTATGCTGAATTAACAACCAAAGGACAGGCGGCAATGTCTGCCTGTCCTTATTACTCACTTTAAACTCAGGTATTATGAAACCTTTAGAGAATTTGATAAATGTAGAGAAAGCGAGGTTACTGCATGAACTGTTTCCGCAGGAAATTCCCGCCTTATTGGAATATGTTAACGGTATGTGCCTTACCATACAGGAGGATGAACAGTTAACACGAAACCAATGGGAAAACGGCTTGCTAACCGTAGAAGCATGGCTATCCTTTGTCGAAGAAGTCAGGAATAAGATAGAGAGGTACGGAAAGCGAATGCACAAGCAGAGCAGATTATTTGCCGACCAGTTGTTTGATGGTTATGTCGCTATATACATGGTGCATTGCATGACCTTGTACACCACTATACGGAAGCATCCTAATCATAAGTTTTCGTTAGCCATTGACTTACTTTTTAACCCATAAATACAAGGTTATGGAAGCATTAATGAAATTATTGCAGGCTATGCCTTTCCCAACCATGTTCTTTGTTGGTTTGGCAATAAAGCTATTTGTCGGTATGCGACAATTCAACCGCAGGGGCTTAGGT
The DNA here is from genome assembly GCF_040567655.1 of Chitinophaga sp. H8. Lineage (NCBI taxonomy): Bacteria > Pseudomonadati > Bacteroidota > Chitinophagia > Chitinophagales > Chitinophagaceae > Chitinophaga > Chitinophaga defluvii. The sequence goes on from NZ_JBEXAC010000004.1 coordinate 40,019, forward strand.
GGCTTACAGCATTTCGATAACTACTTCGTGGGATTGATTACACTTTTCATTGAATGGATATTGAAGTGGACAGCTTTTGCCTTGATGCTGTGGGGACTGTGGGGATGGCTCTTTAAATGAAACGGTACAGGACTGTACAGAAATTATTTAATCAAAAATATTGAACAATGGAAACAACAAATTTTTTCAGCAATGTGGCCGCATTGAACATAACAGGCGACTTGCAACTGACGATACGCAAGGGAGCGGAAAATAATTGGATAGTATCGGTCATGCTCAATAATGAACAATGTGGTGATGATGCAAGAAAACTGATACCGCCACTTAATCTGCGAGGTACTACCGATGAACTGGATAACGGTTTCTTTGAACGAATTGCAACGCCTATGCAGATTGCTTCAGGTTTAATGGTGGATATGGAAGGTTTTATGAAACAAGTGGAAGAAGCAAAGAAACAATCTGCTATGGAAAAAGAAAAGGCAGACAGGGAACGAAAGGAAAAAGAAGCGAAGGAAAAAAAGTACAAAGAGGCAATGCAAAAGGTTGATGAATTGGAGAAGGAGGGGAAATATAGGGACGCTTGGATGAAAGTGCCTGACCCGACTGAATATCCTGAACAGGCTGAAGCTATCCGCAAAAGAAAATCTGCATTATCGGCAAAGTTTGCACCTGATTTATTCGGTGGTACTTCAACGGCAGTTGCGAATGAAGAACCACAAAGGGAAGATATAGATGCGGAGCAGGAAACAGACCCTGAAGAAGTGCCTGAATTATCCGAAGACGACAATTAACTCAATTATTAATCTGTAAAACGAAAGGTCATGTTAATAGCAAAGCAATTAGACAGGGTTTTCCTGCTCACAGAAAACGGAACGGATTTAAGACTAACAGACCCCGAACCGTCATGGAGTGTTGAAGCGGTAATGAACTTCTATGCCAATACTTATCCTATACTCACTACCGCCAAAGTATTAGCGCCACGCATAGAGGAAGATACCGTACAGTATCGTTTTGAAAGTGTAATGGGAACCAAAGGTTAATCTTAAAACGTAAAGCAATGGAATATGCAGCACAATATTATATCGGGCATCATTCAAATGCCACAAAAGCAAAGACAAAGGAAACTGTACAGACAATTAAGCGAGTTCATAGCATTGATACAACGCACAAAAGATGCACACGAAATAGGCAAAGACAAACAGAAGTCCGTGCCGGTGCAAATGTTGCCAATGCTTTTCTGAAAACAACTTTCCTGCCTAAACTGGAGATAATAAAGTCTGTACAATCACCTATGGAAGTGGAGAAAATAGAAACAGACTTTTATCACTCCCTTTTTGAAGTAGCCAGGCATTATAATGGTTTCGAGCCTTTGGATACGAGAACTTTCGGCTACCCCTACAATTTAGCCTTATCTGTTTGGGAAGTGGAAAACCATTTGAAGCGAAACGTCAGGAACTGGAACAGCTTGCGACTGGTACAGGATGATAAGGGAAAAACTTTCTTTATTAGTGAGGAACAATACTGTACAGGAGCGACCTTATACTATATCCCTGTCGTACCATTGTATAAGATGCTTAGGAATAAGCAAGAAAGAAATGCAGCCCTGTTACTGCTCTCTGTTTTCGCATACCTCTACCATATAGCGGATATACCTTATTACAGGCAGGAAGATGCTTACATCTATTGGCAGTATGAAATGATTACCGATTGGATAGAGCAGGATGATGAAACCGACTTAGATAGCCGTAAGGAAGAATTAAAAGTAGCGAAATGGTGCGGTGATAAGATAGAACAGAAAATATTTAACCGCAAAAGCCTTAATGTCTTTGCGGATCGGATAAAGGCATTTAAACCGAAGAACGACTTTGAACATGAGTGCCTGAATGTAGCGAAAGGATTTTTCACCCTATATACTGACTATCCTGCAACATCTGTTTTCCAAAATGCCAAGTGCGTTGAGGATGAGGCAGAACAAGAGGATGAGGTAATTGCTATGAACAAGTATATCTCCTTTATAGCAGATGCTAATGGATGGCTTTACGAAACACTTGCTGAAAGTGTCAATAATGAGTTTAATGAATATGGAACAACCGAAGAGCCAACGGTAGTGAAGATATTTAGCGGAGAAAATATTACTGATTGCAATCTTGATTTTGAGAACAGGTTATTTCCCCTGATAGATGATTTGTGCTACCTGTTGAATAATCATTAAATGAATTACTATGAAAGATGTAATGGAAAATATCGGCACACTTTATCATCCCAAAACGGCTTTGGTTTTTTACGAAGCTAAAGGAACGACTGCGGAGGTTTATGTAGAGTATTTTGATATGGATAGGAATGGTAATCCAATTAATGCACATCCTTTGACTGTTAAGGAAGCACAGTATTTATCAAAAGCATTGGACACCACAAAGGAAAGGAATAAGGCATTCTTAAAGCCTAAAAGCATTATAGCAGGAAATATCCTTTATACAGACCCATCTGAAAATGGCTTTGCAATGTGGTTTACAAAGGCAACAAGCAAAAATCTTTTCTTTATTGATGGCTTGGATATTCCCAATGGTATAGCAGGTGTACCCGCCCTGCTTTGGATAGCCAGTAAGCAGAAGTTACATATCTACGCTCTGAAAAGTGACAGGAAGCCGACTGAAGAAACACCGCTTTATCATGCTCCCTTTTTTAATGTGTATGCGGACGGAAATGTATGTATGGGTTCGGTAGATGTAAATATCAGAAAGTCTTCTTCATTAGAAGAATTTACAGCCGCATGGGAAACCTATTTCTTTAACAGCTATTTCAGCCACCTGATGCAAAACCATAATCCCGTACAAGGTAACTGTGTTAGCCTATGGAAGAAGCTGCGTAAAACAGGTGAGCCATTCCCAAAAGATGTATTGAAGAAAACTGACAGGACGGTCAAAAATATACTAATATGAAAACGGATAAAATAAAAGTACACTTCACAGACAATGACCTGATCGCTCCCACCAACCCCATTGAAGTAAATCTTATAGGAGCTGGTGGAACAGGTTCAAAAGTGCTGACCGCATTAGTGGAAATGAATTATAGCCTGAATGAATTAGGACATGCAGGGTTATCTGTCAGGCTTTGGGATGACGACATAGTAACCGATGCCAATTTAGGCAGACAACGATTTGCCGAGTGCGAGATTGGGCTATATAAATCGGTCGCCCTGATAAACCGTGCTAACCGGTGGGCAGGTACAAACTGGAAAGCCGAGACCCTGAAATTTGGGAAAGACAGTTTAGGCAGGTTGCCCGAACATACACAGGCAGCTATTTACATTTCCTGCGTGGACAGTGTGAGGGCAAGGTTTGAGATTGCAGAAATCCTTAACGGACTGGATGATAACAGGGCATTCCGAAACCGAGCCAAATACTGGATGGATTATGGTAACAGCCAATCCACAGGGCAGGTGCTATTGTCCACCATTGGCAACATCAAACAACCGAAGTCTGAAAAATATGAGGCAGTCGCCAACCTGCCCTTTATAACCGATGTATATGGCGAACTGCTGAAGCAATCCGAAGAAACAGATAATACTCCAAGCTGTTCATTGGCTGAAGCATTAGAAAAGCAAGACCTGTACATTAATTCCTCCCTTGCCCAAATGGGTTGCTCTTTACTCTGGAACCTTTTCCGTCAGGGAATGACCGAAAATAAAGGCTTCTTTCATAACCTTGACAACTTCACTACCCAACCGATAAAGGTCGCTTAAAGCCCTCCCAGGGCGGCGCATCGGCATTCCTTTCGCCGTAGGCGGAACGCCGCTGCGCGTGGAAGCGGTGCAGCCACTTGCCCAAACCGGAATCCCCACCCACAATATTCCAATAATCCGCTTTGGACAACAGGCTACGGCATTATTAACGTATCCCACAGAATAACCTAACACATCCAAGTAACTGGAAGGTAGCTGGTTCAAGTATAACGCAGCGTCCACCACGTAAGAAAGTTGCAGATATATTTCACTTAATTATAAAGTGATTTATATCTTTACACCGTAATCTCGGTCAAGAGCTTTAAATCCGCTAAAAAGTGGTTCGAGTTTTGTACCACAGGGTTCACAAAGGCGCGATTATTCACGCCTTTTTTTTGTTTAAACATATCACTGGTAGCGTAAAACACAACAGTAATCTTTTTGTTCTGTCAATTTTATAGTTGCTTTCCGCCACCCGTTAGCAGCATCTCTTCAGCGTTATTTTTTCAATATGTTTTTATAAATCTTTCCGTCCTTTATAATAACAACAAAGTTTTTTGCAGGGTTAGCCAATAGTTTTAGGTCCTTTAGCGGATCTCCGTCAACAAGTAAGATATCTGCCATAGCACCCTCTTCGATTATGCCGAGCTTGCCCGGGTATGGGCTTCTTAAACCAGAAAGTTGCAACAGTGACGCATTGTCTTGGGTTACCATCTTTAATATTTCAGCATTGGTAAACCATTTTTGTAAGCGCAGGATGAACTCATTTTGCTTTTCGTTGAGCGCTGGTTCAAAAAGAAAGTCTGTTCCCCAGGCTAATTTAACGTTATACTTTTTTGCGAGCGGCCATACTTTTTCTTGCCCCTCAATAACAGGTTTGCGCTTTGCTATTCGCTGTGCATCCATATCAGGTGTATTATCAACCAGATTTTGCAGGCTGAGCCAGATACCTTTTTCAGCGATTAATTTCAATGTTTCTTCATCCAGTAACTGCCCATGTTCCACACATTTTACACCCGCTTCAATAGCCCTTCTGATCGCTCTGGGTGTATATGCATGTACAGTTACGTATGTGCCCCAGTCTTCCGCAGCTTCAACTGCAGCCTTCATTTCATCCAATGTGTATTGTGTGACATCTACAGGATCATAGGCTGATGATGTGCCACCTCCTGCCATCAGTTTGATTTGACTTGCACCAAAACGCAGGTTTTCTCTTACCGCTGTTAATACTTCATCACGCCCATCCGCAATGAAGGTGGCCCCGTATTTTTCAGCGCGTGATGCGACACCGAAAAAACGACGGGATTTTTCATCTGGCGTTCTGAAATCACCATGACCAGCTGTTTGACTTATGGTGGCTCCAGAAGGCCAGATTCTCGGCCCCGGAATCTTGCCGGCATCAATCGCAGCCTTTAGCGGGAATATTGGCCCTCCAACATCCCGCACACTTGTAAAGCCACGCATGAGCGTATTATTGGCAGACTGACCAACGGTCTTAAGCAGAAATTCTTCCGATAGATCGCCTGTCATCATTTGAGACATCGTCAATGCGCCGAACACCATATGCACATGCACATCTATTAAGCCTGGCATTAAGGTCTTCCCTGCTCCATTGATTTTTATGACATCCGTGCCGCTCACCTTAATGGGTGATGCACTGATTGTTTTAATCGTATTACCGGTTATCAATACATACCCAGGAGGGGTAAGGGATTGTTTTTTTGCATCCAGTATCCGAACGTTTTCTAACAAAATCTGACTTTGTTGTGCCTGAGCTGGATAAATAGCAGTTGCACTAAGAAGTAAAGTGCATAAATAGAGTAATCGCATATGCAGGTGTTGTTAGGTGTTTATTAAGATACAAATATTTAATTTTCTTTTGTAAACAAGTTCACCTTTTCAGATGCTCAAGAAAAATAACACCTTCCTACAACGCTGATAATTTTAAACCTGGCGAATTGTCGTAATCCCCCCCTAATATTGTCTATTCTACCCGCTACGAGGACTTACATAAAAGGTACTTTGGCGGAACTGGTCATTAACACGATCGTCACACACGGTAATATGTGGTGCTGCTGATGGATTGCTGAAGTTTAAGGACGGGGATAAGGATTATAATCAGGCCTACGAAATAGCTAATCTTTTCTTAAAAGGGGTTGGGTACTGCATCGGAACGAGCCTCCAAAACTTCTGCTGATCTGGAAATCAATATACTCCACATGTATGCCATATGCGGCTAATTGTTCGCCAATACTGGTAAAAACCGGGTCTGTAATATATACTTCCGAAGAAATAGGTAATCCGTTAGTGGCTAGCATAGTGGCCTCTTCCATACTTACATGGATCTTCTTCCAGTCCTTGAATATTGCAGGAATACCATCAGGAAAGGCATCTTCACATGCCACCATTAATCCGTTCCTGATAAGCCCCAACGCACAATCCAGATGGAGGATATTAGGGTCCAGGCGTACCATTTCTACCCGATAACCGAATTTACCCAAGAATTTTCTCAACCATTCAGCACCAGCCGTATTGGAGGCGAGGCCAGAATTACCCACCAGAATAGTATCTCCCAGCACCATGACATCACCACCTTCCAAAAATGGCCCAGCACCTAGTGTAGGGTCATCAGGAGATGTAACTTCCGGGCTTGGAGTGGCCAGGTAAAAACAATCTGCCGGATATACTTCTTCTCTCATAATTTTGCGGACAGGAAACACTTCTCTTCTGCGGTGCAGAAAGCGCATCGAACCCTCTATTACACAGTTACCAATTGTAAAAAAAGGGTCCCGTACAAAGAAATTCGAATAACCATCGTCTCCGGCAGCCTCCTTTTCTACATCTGTCAGTTTTCTGGGACGCAAGACCTGTACTCCATATTTTTCAAGTACCTGTTGCAGGTCATTTCGTTCCTGCTCCCATCGCTTTTGCAGCTCCGGATGTGCCTCTCGAAAGTCCTTTCCCTTATGCTCCTCAATATCTTTAATGGAAACCTCCTGCAAAAAACGGAGATCATCCTGCCGCACCTTTTTGGCATACCCAAACTCAGATACTGCCAGCACCACCTTTCTTAAAGTCGCATATTCATTCTCAACATAGATCATAAATACATTTTTATTACTTCTTGAAGGCCCACCGCGATTAAAACATGCTTCGACTTAACAGCGAAGCATGCCACGAAATCCCCTCGCAGCATAATAAGATTCTGCACCGTTGTGATATGTAAAAACATGATCATAGCGGCGATCACAAAAGAGCGCCCCTCCTAGTTTTCTTATAGCAGGTGGGGTTACTATCCAGCTCGACGTTTTCATATCAAAGTTTCCAAGTTGCTGCAGATTCCGGTATTCTTCTTCTGTTAACAGCTCAACGCCCATATCAGCGGCCATCTGTACCGCACTATTTTCAGGTTTGTGTTCTTTTCTTGATTCCAGTGCTTCATGGTCGTAACAAATACTTCTACGCCCTTTGGGGCTTTCCGCAGAACAATCGCAAAAAAGATATTCGTCTGTCTTTTTATCATAGCCCAATACATCCGGTTCACCACCAGTTATTTCCATTTCATCAAGCGACCGCAGTTTTTCCGGGTTCGCTTCCAGCTTTGCTTGTATTTTAGTCCATTCCAGCCCTTTATGACGTTGCTGGTTTTTCTCAAAACGGGTTTTCAGCACACTGAGCAGTTCCAGGAACTGCTCCGGAGAAACCTTCTTTTTATTGCTTTTCATGTCATTGTTGCTTTTACCAGAAAGGTATGCAAAATTTTAATTACTCATTTAGCATACATAACAAGACATCTCTTTGCCGGAAATATGTTAAAAATCAGGCCAGCAGCTCACATCAAACCAGTGCAGCATATTCTGTGCTTCACTTGCTTTCATATGTTTGTAATAGTACTCATTCATACAGGGATCATAATAATATTCCTTTTCCCATGCTGATATGTTAGACAAGGTCATTTCAATGGCATCCATTATAAAATTAATTTCACTATCAGTCATCGTAGGATGAATAGATAACCTTACCCAACCAGGTTTATGCGATAGGTCTCCTGAATGAATCGCGTCCAGTATTGCATAAGAAGCAGGCTTATCAACACCAAGCAACATATGACCATATGTTCCGGCACACGAACATCCTCCCCGCAGCTGAATCCCGAATTTGTCATTAAGCAGCTTGACGATCAGATTGTAATGTACCCCTGCTACCAGGAAAGAAACTACCCCCAGACGCACTTTCACTTCTCGTTCAAGTATCTGTATCTGTGGCATTCCGGACAACCTGGAAAAAATGATTTTCAACAGTTCCTCTTCCCGCTGCAACATGTTATCCACCCCCATTTCTTCTTTCAGCCGGATGCACATGGCTGCTTTTATTGCCTGCAGGAATGGAGGAGTGCCACCATCTTCCCGCTGTTCAATATCAGTTACATATTCGCGCCCCTTCCAGGGATTACTGTAATTTACAGTCCCACCCCCCGGATGATCAGGGATTTTATTCCTGTAAACCTTCCTGTTAAAGATCAATATACCCGGTGTGCCCGGACCTCCCAAAAATTTATGCGCAGAGAAGTAAATAGCATCCAGATCCGCGTCTGTATCAACCGGATGCATATTGATATTACAATACGGGGCCGCACAGGCAAAATCTACAAAGCATAATCCTCCATACTGGTGTATTAGCTTGGCGATGTCATGATAGGGCGTTTGTATACCAGTAACGTTGGAACAGGCGGTTACTGCCGCAATTTTATTGGGATAGTGCTTATACTGCTCCAATAGCGCACAGAAATGTAGCATATCCACATTTCCGTTTTCATCACTACCAATTATCTCTACTGTAGCAATTGTTTCCAGCCAGCTGAGATGATTACTATGATGCTCCATATGTGTTACAAAAACAACAGGTTGCCGCATTTCGGCATGCTGGGAGAACCCAACATAAGCTGCGACATGCTCCGGAATCCTTAACCCCAGTATTCTTTGTAGCTTGTTTACAGCAGCAGTCATACCACTACCGCAAAAAAGCAATATATCTTCTTTATTGGCATTGACATGTGTTTTCACGATCGCCCTGGCTGCTTCATAGGCTGCTGACATGCATGTACCCGTAACAGTGGTGCCTGTATGCGTATTTCCCAGAAATGGAAGCACTTGCTGGCGAATACAGCCTTCAATAGGCCCATAGGCGCGTCCGGTAGCAGTCCAATCGGCATAGATGATCTGCTTTCTTCCAAAAGGAGACTCAAAAAATTGCTGATGACCGATAATGTTATTACGGTAAACGGAAAAATATTTTTCCAACCCACTTTTACATGGCATAGAAAGGCTTGACATATCTATTTGGGTTTAACCGTAGTGGAAGATCTAAAGAAATCGTGAGGCCGCTTACTGAATTGTTCATTGAACAAACGGGGGGCAAGGAAAAGGAAAGCAATAAATAAACCCAGTATAACCAGTTGTGCTGCTGATACTTTCTGAATGGCCTGCCTGTCCTTGGTTTCGCATACTTCCCCCGGACAATGCTGTGCTCTATTCTTGAAAAACAAGGGATAAACCAGACACCCCAAACAAATTCCGAACGATGCCTCAAAAAACAGGAACAATAAACATATCAGGCAAACGGAGCCTGTTATGGGACTGTAAGCATTTTCAATCAGAAAGAAATAGAACATGGTAGCCGAGAGGACTACCCCAATACTCCATGCAAATCTTTTCTGTCCGGCCCCAACATACTCAGGTCGCTGATTACGAACTATCAACCGCCCGATGATCAATACAGGAGAAAACCGGGGATTGATAAATACTCTGATCAGTAAGTCGGCCAGAAAAATGGTGATAACATATTTGATCGGTACAAAATTGCCATCAAAAAGGATAAACATTAATGAAGTGTAGGTGGCCAGGAAGAGTATCCCGGCGGAGGCCCGGATCTCTCTTTCATTCAACACAGGGATATCATAACCTGCTACTTTTTCGCCGAATTGTATAAAGTTGTTCATGTTTTGTTTAATATTAAGCGTAAATGTTTGATGCTATTAGTGCCGGCAGTATGAAATTAGCCAATGGGGCTTGTTATCGCCAGGGTGTATCAACAAACAACAGGTCATCGTATACGAACAACAGAATCGGGTCAAGCACCGGGAACAATTAGGAGAAAGACAAGGATTTATCGACATTTACCCCGTCAAACATCAACATGAAAAAGCTATCTGGCATAAAGCATTTTAAGCTGTACGTATGGCTGATACCTGCTTATTTGTTGCTCCACCTGTTAGCAGATATACTGGAAGGGGCTGGCAACTTCCCCGAAAGAGCGGTGAATCAAACCTGGTTGGCAGTGTATCTATCAGTGGTTAATTACTGGTTATTAGAATATACGCTGCCAGGCCTAAGCTGGAAAAAATTACTCAGCGCCATCTTCTTACTGCTACTATACTGCTTTCTTCTTTCCATTGGATTCTTTATATGGCGGCAACTTGGTGTAACATTGCATATTTTTACACCTTTAGGTAAGCCTGTTTCTATCTCAGAAAGAATTGGCATACTCACAGGAAGCAGCATAGGGGCTGTTTTCTTTTTTGGCGTTATCAGACATGTCTATAATTATGTAAACCTGAAACAGGCAGCGCAACAATTACGCATTGAACGTCAGCAAGCAGAGTTAAACTACCTGAAATCACAGACCAACCCTCATTTTTTGTTTAACACCCTGAACAATATTTATTCGCTGGCCAGAGATAAATCAGATCTTGCCCCGGAGTCCATCCTCCGTTTATCCAAGATACTGCGGTATATGTTGTATGAAACCAGTGGGCCATACATCGCTATCGAGCAGGACCTTAAAATTATGGACGACTATATAGCACTTGAAAAACTACGTTACGATGATGCCCTCCGTATCAATTTCAATCATGATCTGGAGAACATGAAACAGTCCTTACCCCCTCTCCTGCTTATCCCATTAGTTGAAAACGCCTTCAAACATGGGGTATCAGAAACACGGGACCGTCCCTTTATTGATATTCATCTCTCTATTAAAAACAGGCAGCTGGTGTTTATAGTTAAAAACTCTACCGGTGATCCTGCCGGTGACTACAAAACAAAAGAAAATATCGGCCTTTCCAACCTCAGGCGCCAACTGGAGCTACTTTACACCGACTATACCCTGGATGTACAACAAGAAGACTTTGAATTCACAGCTACGCTGAAAATAAATCTTGAAAGCCATGTCTAAAATAAAGTGCATTATTATAGAAGACGAGCCGCTGGCAGCGAAAGTATTAAGTGACTATATATCGGAAGTACCATTCCTGGAATTACAAAAGGTATTTAAAGATGCTATGCTGGCCTCAGAATTTTTGCTGCATCAGCATATAGACCTCATGTTCCTGGATATTCATCTGCCTAAACTGAAAGGAATGGCTTTCCTGAAAACATTATCCAACCCTCCTGCGGTCATTGTTACTACTGCATACCATCAATATGCCATAGAGGGGTTTAACCTGAATGTGACCGACTATCTGCTCAAGCCTTTTGAATTTGAGCGTTTTTTAACTGCTGTTAATAAGGTCAGGGCAGCACAGAAAACAACCTCAAATGAAGTCAGGGATTTTATTTTCGTGAATGTACAAAAACGTAAAGTCCGTATCCCGTTTTCAGAGATCCTATATATAGAAAGTCAGCGTGAGTATATTAAAATTGTTACCACCAGGAATGAGTACCTTTCCAAGATGAGCACTAATGAAATCGAAGAAATGTTGCCCACGGATATTTTCAAGCGCATACACCGGTCTTTCATCATCTCCGTGAATAAGATTGAATCCTACAATGCCGAAATGATAGAGATAAATGGTATATCGATACCAATAGGGAGAGGATATAAAGATGTAATAGATAAATTATAATATTGGCAGATCTTACAGCTATCCACTGTAAGATCTGCCTTATAATACTGTATTTTAGAAAATAAAATTAGTACTGAGGAAATCGGAACTACGCTCGTTCAAAATATCTTCCAGCAGCTTTTTGTTGGTATCATTTATCTTGGTAGCCACCAGCGACCGTATAGAGAATGAACGCAACGCATCATGCACGGATAAGGTACCTTCTGCACTGTCTTTCCGGCCGGTAAACGGAAATGCGTCCGGCCCACGCTGGCACTGGCTGTTGATATTCACCCGGCTTACCTGATTTACCAATGGATCTATCAGGGAGGCTACTTCTTCCGGGTTATTGCTGAAGATACTCACCTGCTGCCCATGCGGAGACTCGATCAGGTAATCTATTGTCTCTTCTATTTTATCGTAAGGTACTACAGGCATTACCGGTCCAAACTGTTCTTCTCTGAAGAGTTTCATTTTATCGTTCACCGGAAATACTACAGCCGGGAATACAAATGACTCCTGGGTAACACCACCGTTTTCATTAACAATGGCAGCTCCATGAGCAATCGCATCATCCAGTACTTCCCGGATATAAGCAGGCTTGCCAGGTTCTGCTACAGGTGTAAGTTGTACGCCTTTCTCCCATGGCATACCACATTTCATTTTGCTGATAGATTCACTGAGGCGGACATTAAACTCATCAGCAATAGAACGGTGCACAAACAAAATCTTGATGGCAGTACAACGTTGTCCATTATAAGATAAAGCACCCAGGATACATTCATTCACCGCTACCTGTATATCCGCATGCTGCGTAATAATAGCTGCATTCTTGGCATCCAGGCTCAATACTGCCCGCAGACGGTTCAGCTTAGGATGGTGTTTACGTAATTCATTGGCTACTTTACTGGAACCAATAAAGGCCAATACATTGATCTTACCGGTAGCCATAATGCCTGGTATCACTGCTGCTCCACGGCCATACACCGTATTCACCACCCCTTTCGGGAATGATTCCATAAACGCACGCAACAACGGATAATGTAACAACGTACCATGCTTTGGTGGCTTAAAAAGGATCGTGTTACCCATCAGCAATGCAGGGATCAACGTAGTAAAGGTTTCATTCAGCGGATAGTTGAAGGGCCCCATACAAAGCACCACCCCTAATGGTGAACGCCGGATCTGTGCAATAGCGCCTTCCTTGATTTCAAAACGGGAGGAACTGCGGTCTATTTCCTTAAGCGCGTCTATCGTCGCATTAATATATTCTATGGTACGATCAAATTCCTTAATGGAGTCTGCATAGGACTTCCCAATTTCCCACATGATCAGCTTTACGATCAGGGTACGCTGCTCAGTCATCTTGCGGGCAAATACGGAAAGGCAATTTATACGCCCATCCAGCCGCATAGTAGGCCATTCTCCGCGGCCATTATCATAGGCAGCAAGGGCTGCATCCAGGGCTTCAAAGGCTTCCTTTTCGGTGCCCAGCGGATAAGTGCCTATCAGCTTACGCTTCAGGCCATCGGCAGTTGGAATGTTGATGGGTGAGTATACTTCACTCACCGGCCCATTCCATTGTTTCATTTCCCCGTTTACCAGGTACTCTCTTTGATGAATTTCAGCAATACGGAACTCCTCCGGTATTTCATTCTCTTCAACAAAGAATTTCTTTAGCTCATCTTGAAAACTCATGTTTTATAACTTTATGCGTACAAAATACACAAAATAGATTTAATATACACATAGAATATTTCGATCTGGTTACAGTAGAAATTTATGACCCTGTTTCAGAGGGGAAAAACAACTATTGAAATGCTGATAGCTGCTCGCTAACTTTTTTATTTTCAACGATTCCCCTTAATTTCGCGGGACGTTCATAAAACGTCTTGCGCATGCCCGTGACTAAAGTTTTGATTACCGTTAAAAGTTACCCCACCCTGTCTTCTCATTATGATGAACAGCTTAGTATTGCAGGCTTCAGAGAAGATGGCAGCTTTATCAGGATATACCCCATCCCCTTCTCAAAAAAAACTTACGAAACACAATACCAGCTCTATGACTGGGTAGAACTGGACCTCACGCGGAATACCAGGGATTTCAGACTGGAAAGCTTCAGACCTGTAACCATAGATGCTCCGATAAAGAAAACAGGACATGTGGGTACGGACGATCATTGGAGTGAACGAAAAACCATTGTGCTGAAAAATGTATACCGTAGCCTGGCTACATTAATAATAGAAGCAAAGCACGAAGCGTTTTACACTTCGCTGGCTGTATTCAAACCTGCCCGGATACTGGATTTTGTAGTGGAGGAAACAGAACGGGAATGGAATAGCGACCGGTTGGAAAAATTACAGGAAGAAAAAAACAGCGGCCGGGTATTTGAGCAACCGGAAGATCCGTTTACCGTGCTGAAAAAGCTGCCTTATAAATTTTCTTTCCGCTTTACAGACGATAAAAACGAAACAATTACACTGCCGGTTGAAGATTGGGAACTGGCATCCCTGTATTGGAAATGCCTCAAAAAGTACAATGGTCCGGATAAAGAACTAAAGGCCATTAATGAAGTGAGAAAAAAATATCTGCAGGAGTATGCCAAAAATAGTGATCTCCATTTCTTCCTTGGTACCACACAAAATATACATGCGGCTTCAAAGCAGCCATTTACTATTGTTGGCTTATTTCAACCTGCAACGCCCCCTGCCGTGGTGCAGGGAAGTTTATTTTAGCACTGCTGTTTTGCCGGAATAATGCTCCCTGGCATCTGATGCTGCATTTCATGTCCGAATTCATTACTTTTAGGCACGACTAACCGAACCAGTGCCAAAACAATGACAACATCTAAAATCTATCGCGAAAAATCTCCCCTATCTGAAAAGGATTGCTTTGTAGTATTTGACCGCCGCAAATCGTCCTTTACATTCCCTGTACATGTACATCCGGAGTACGAGCTTAATTTTGTGGATGGTGCGCCGGGGGCGCAGCGTATTATAGGCGACTCCGTGGAATACATCGGGGAAAAGGATCTGGTGCTGATCGCCAGTCCGGTGTTAAAACATGCCTGGAAAAACGGCAACTGTACCGCTACCAATATCCACGAAATCACCATTCAGTTCCATCCTTCTCTTATCGAACAATGTCTGGATAAGAATCAGTTCAAAAGCATACAACGCCTCTTTTCCCACGCGGCCAAAGGCGTTTGCTTCGGCCCAGCTACTACAGAACGGGTACTGCCTCTCCTCCGCATCCTCACGATGGAAACCGATGGCTTTTACGCTGTGATGCGCCTCTTTATCCTGCTGTATGAGTTATCAAAAAGCGATGACTTCCGCGAACTATCCAGTACGGTGGCCCCGAAAATGACAGGTCCCACCCTCCTGCTGAACACACTTCAAAATCATATCAACCATCATATCAACCGCATGATTCCTATGGCTGAAGCAGCTGCAGTACTTAATATGAGCCGCTCCACCTTCGCCAGATTTATTAAGCTGCATACCGGCATGAATTTTACAGACTACCTGCTTGATTTCCGGATCAATAAGGCTATCCGTGAACTGAAAGCCACCTCTTCTATCCCGGATGTGGTAACACAATGTGGCTTCAACAGCATATCATACTTCTACCGCGTATTTAAGAAGGCGCAAGGCATCACACCTGCCGAATTCCGGGATAACTTCAAAAAACAACAGGTAATCATCTAAGCATATTTGAGCAAATAGTTCAACCTATTTGAATAAATCGTACAATTTTCGCCATTCATAAGTGAATAATAACGGCTTCAGGACAGGATGCCAGCAATACGGATAAACTTACGTAACACTACTTCCTGCACACTTCCAGCCTTCAGTACATACACGGAAACAGCGCTCCGTAAAAAGACCGGATAGTTCAATCAGTTTGAGCTTAACGGACAAAGCCTCCTATTGCATTTCCACTAGCTTTATCCCCTGAAAACGCCGGTAATCAACCGAAATAACATTCACCCTTAAATTAGTTTCTACGTATGAAAAAAATGATACTCATACTGTTGGCCGGAGCCATCAGCCTGTCTGCCTGGGCACAACAGGCCCGCCAGGTCAAAGGTACGGTAACCGACAAGGAGAATAATCGCATACCAGGCGCCACCGTTAGGATCAAAGGCACCAACAAAGGCACTACGACAGATCAGAACGGCAATTTTACACTGGATGTTACACGTGGCCAGGTACTCGAATTTTCTTCTGTTGGTATGCAAAAAACAGAAATAGCAGTAGGAGAAACTGCCAGCTTCGCTGTGTCACTGGAGTCTGATAGCCGGCTGGAAGAAGTGATAATAGTGGGTTATGGCCGCGTTAAAAGAAAAGATCTTACTGGTGCTATCGCCTCCGTAACAGGTAAGGACCTTCAGGCAGATATGGCCAAGAGCGCCAGCGGTGCGCTACAGGGCCGTATAGCGGGTGTAAGTGTATCCAACATGGGTGGACAGCCCGGCGCTGGCATGAGCATTAACATCCGTGGACTTAGTTCTCTCGGTTCCAACACACCGCTATACGTGATCGACGGTGTGTACGGTGATATCAACATGGTAGACCCCGCCGATATTGCTTCCCTCGAAGTACTGAAAGATGCTTCTGCTGCCGCTATTTATGGCTCCAGGGCTGCCAATGGCGTTGTACTGATCACTACTAAAGGTGGGAAAAAAGATACACCTCCTACGGTTAGCATTAATGCCTATACGGGGGTACAGACCATCACCCGTAAACTGGATGTGCTCGATGCGCAGCAGTGGAAAAATGTGATGAAACAATCCGGATACCTGCCCCAGGAAGCCATCGGATTTGAAGGCCCCGGCACCAACTGGCAGGACGAAGTATACCGCACAGCGCCGGTTTCCAAGATTAATATAGCGGTAACAGGTGGCTCCAAAAATACCACCTACAACCTGTCGGCCGGCTATCTCGACCAGCAGGGTATCCTCATCAATTCCGGATATAAAGCCTATAACCTCCGTTCTAAAAATACCTTCTCTTTTGCCGACGACCACATCCGTCTGGGCAACACCTTCATGCTGCGGTCTTCTCAAAAAGATATCAACCGCCTCACCATTACAGATCCCCTGCGTCAAAACCCGCTCATGCCGGTACATGACCCTAAAAAACCTGGTGGTTATGCAGGGATCGCTCCCTGGATGAAGAACATGGACAACCCGGTGGGTGCTTCTATGCTGTTTGAAAATCAGGTACCACAAACGGATATCCTCATCAACGCTTATGCAGAAGCCGACCTCTGGCTGAAAGGATTAACGTATAAATTTAACCTGGGTATCAACAGAACCAACGGCCGTAACTATAACTACAACGCTCCTTATGACTTCGGCTCAGGTGCTGTACAATCCAAACTGTCTGAATCCGCATTTTTCAACAACCAATGGCTTGCTGAAAATACACTGCACTACGATAACACTTTCAAAAAGCACAATATCTCTGCACTCGTGGGGTACTCTGCCCAAAAGAATTCCAACCGCGGTTTTGGAGCCAGCCGTACTGACATCCCATTTGGTACCAACTCTATAGATGCCGGTGCCACTACACAGCAAACCACCTCAGGCAGCCTGCAGGAATATGCATTGGTGTCACTTTTTTCCAGATTGATGTATAGCTACGATTCCCGCTATCTCTTCTCTGCTTCTGTACGCAGGGATGGTTCCTCCCGCTTTGCCAACGGTCATCGCTACGGGGTATTCCCCTCTGTATCTGTAGGCTGGAATATTATGAACGAAGCCTTTTTTGAGAATGCCAAAAGCGTAGTGGAAGAACTCAAATTACGTGGCAGTTACGGCGTGCTCGGTAACCAGGAAATCGGTAACTACACCACCCAGAGCATCAGCTCCAGCGGTATCAATTACCTGCAGGGCGGCACCTGGTGGATGGGCACCAACACCGGTGTAGTATGGGTATCTCCGCGTAACCTCACCTGGGAAGAAACAAAAACCAGCAACTTCGGACTGGACGCTGGATTCTTCCGTGGTAAACTCTCCCTGACTGCAGAATACTATGTACAGGAAACTAAAAATGTACTGCTTAGCATCGCCATGCCTGGTTCTGCCGGACTGGACGGCAGTCCTACCATGAATGCCGGTATCATCCGCAATAAAGGATATGAATTACTGGTAAACTACAAGGGCAATGCCGGACAAGTACAATATAGCCTCGGTGTGAATGCTTCCACTGTAAAGAACGAAGTGAAAGCGATCACTGTAGGTAGCTCCAAACAAGAGTTTGGCGGTTACAACCCGCAAGGCGAAGGTACCATCACCTGGGCAAAAGTAGGTGATCCTATCGGGGCATTCTACCTCATTAAAACCAACGGTATCTTCCAGAGCCAGGAGGAAGTAAGCGCACACACCACCAATGGCAAAATGATACAACCGGATGCCAAACCCGGCGACATCCGTTTCATTGACTTCAATGGCGATGGCAAGATCACCGATGACGACCGCCAATATGCCGGCAGCCCTTTCCCGGATCTGACCTATGGCATCCGCGGTAGTGTTCAATACAAAGGCTTTGACCTCAATTTCTTCTTCGATGGTATGGTTGGCAACAAGATCTACAACTATACCCGTGCAAGGATGGAATCTATGAATGAGTTCACCAACTTCGGCGCCGGTGTGCTGAATGCCTGGTCTGAAACAAACAGGAATACCAATATGCCCCGCTTTACACAGGAAGACAAGAATAAGAATGCCCGTCGCGTGAGCGACCGCTGGCTGGAAAATGGTGCTTTCTTCCGGCTCAAAACACTGGAATTGGGCTATGCATTGCCTGGCTCGCTGGTAAACAGAGCCCGCCTGCGTGATGTACGGGTATTTGCGGCATGTGAAAATGTATTCACCGTTACCAAATACAAAGGCTATACGCCAGACCTCGGTCAGAATGACGATCAGAATGGCGGTGGCTCCAGCACCATGTCAAGGGGTACCGACCACGGCAGGTTCCCGCTTGCCAGAACAATCATGGCTGGTCTGCAGCTGAATTTCTAATCGTGTCACCATCACCTATTTCAAAAAAAGCAACAGATGAAAATCTCCATCATACAAAAAATCACCATGGCAGCTGCACTTACATGCTCCATGGCAGCCTGCAATGAATCCAAGTTTCTCGACCTGGTGAATCCCAACCAGGCGGTAGATAAAACCTTCTGGACCTCGGAGGCAAATGCACAATCTGCACTGGCCACCGTTTACTCCCCCATCCGCGGACAGATGTACGGTTATTTTGGCGGATATACCGGCTGGCATACCATGAACCGGGCCGACGATGTATGGTTCATCCTCGGAGAGGAAATGCACAATTGGGAACCGGCTACCTATACCAATACAGCCAACACCGCTGAAAGTGACTTTGGCAGGCTGTACAATTGTATCAACCGCGCCAATGTGGTAATGAAGAATATACGAAATGTGCCAATGGAGGAGAACAAGATTAACGAACTATATGGTGAGGCTGCATTCCTTCGTGGTTACGCCTACTTCCTGCTGGCCAGCAACTTCGGTGATGTCCCCCTTCGGCTGGTATCTGCCGGCGATGATGCGAGTGAGATCATGAAACCGTCCTCTCCTGAAGCAGAGGTGTGGAAACAAATCGTAGAAGATTTTAAAACCGCCAAATCATACCTGCCGGTTACCCGCCCTTCAGCACAAGCTGGCCGTATAACAAAAGGTGCTGCTATTGCACACCTCGGTAAGGCATACATATACATGAAGCAATATGCTGAAGCAGAAACAGAGCTGGCGGCCCTTCTTAAAGCTCCTTACACCTACGACCTGATGCCCAAGTTTGAAGACAACTTCACTGAATATACGGAGCTAAACCAGGAGTCTGTTTTTGAAATCATGTATGATGGCAGCTTTGGTGAAGGCTCCTGGGGTTCTGAAGAACCTACTTCCACACAGGGATTTGTGATTGCCAACTTCGCTGGCCCTCAGGGTACCGGCGGCTGGTTCAAATGGATGCCCACCGCTTCCATCGTGAAAAGCTTCATCACGGAAGAAAGACCTGCTGGCGCTGATACCAGATTCGACAAACGGATGTACACCAGCTTCTACTGGAAACACTCCGACTTTAAAGACAAAGTGGCCGATGGTGCCTGGTTCGGGAACCTGTCCTTCGACAAAATATGGGAGGCTTCTGCTACCAAACGCTTACGCGGTGAGCCGGACTACCCTTCCATCGATGGCGTAAAAGGCCGCTTCCTGATCAAGAAATACACGAATTTCTACAAGAACCAGCCCGATGCCAACAGCATGTACAACCAGCAAAACCAGAACAACAACCTCCGTATCATGCGCTTTGCGGAAGTATTGCTGCTGCACGCGGAAGCATGTATCAAAAACAACAACCTGAACGGCGCTATTGCAGACCTTACCCGCATCCGCGACCGTGCCGGCCTGGCCAAAAAGACCTGGGCTACTCCGGATGCCCTCTGGCAGGAAATGATTCATCAGAACGAACTGGAGTTCTTCTTTGAGGGACACCGCTTCTTCGATCTGAAACGCTGGTATCCCTACGACCAGATGAAACAGATCCTCGTAGCGAATAAAAAACAAGGGGCGGAAAACTTCCTGGCAAAACACTACTATCTGCCTATTCCGCAGAATGAACTGAATACCAATACCGCTATCAAACAACATCCCATGTGGTAATACCTTAAAAATGGTGCAAGGGCGGGAATAATATTCCCGCCCTCTCCTTTTAACTGCTGCTATGAATACAAAAAACTTTTTTCAGGGCATGAAGAGCATACTGTTCCTCGCCTCCTTTATATGCCTGGTACAGGCCTGCCGTAAACATCAGGCTGATACTACGCCTGAAGATCATACCACACAAAAGATACTGGAGCGGATGGCAGATAGTGGCTATCTGCTGAATAGCTTTATACAGGAAGATGCTGCTTATCTTTTCCACTTCGAAACGGAAGATGTACGCATCCCTGTTACGGATATCAAAAACATCAGTGAAGACAAAGCGCTCTGGAAAACACAGGTAACACTACGTGATGGTACCGTTCTCACCATCCCTTCGAAGGGGGACGGCCTGGATTTTATGGTGAAGGAAATAACCTTAAACCCCTCCGGATTCAATCCCCTTGCTGCTGTGGCAGACGTATGGCTCCCCGCTGCAGGAAGGGTAAAGGTGACGGTTTATGGAAAGGAAGGTTCTTCCGGTACCATTTCACATTTGTGCCAGTCAGTTACCGAGCGTCAACAAGTACCGGTATTCGGGCTCTACGCCGGATATGATAACACGGTACAACTTACCTTCACCGATAAAAACGGTAATGAACGCGGCAGCACAAAGCTGCACATCAAAACCAACCCTTTACCTATACAGAACTTCCCGGTGCCACGAACAGTAACGGCGCAACCTCAAAAAATGGAACCAGGTCTGAACCTGGTCAGTTATCCCGGCGAAAGTGAGCTGGACGTATCCTGCCCTTATATGGTAGATGCAGAAGGGGAGATCCGCTGGATACTATTACTAAAAAACTCGCCCGACTTACAACGTTTCGGTGCAGCCATTGGGCTGAAAAGGAGGAAGAACGGCAACTTCCTTTCCGGCGACGGACAACTTCACCGTATCGTAGAGTTGGATATGTTCGGCAAACTCATTAAGCAATGGGATCTCTCCAAATTAAACTACACTTTCCACCATGAAGTAGCTGAAGCTGCAAACGGCAACTTTCTTATTACCGTCAGTAAATCCGGGGCGCGTCTGGTAAACGGTAATCCTCGTATCAATGACCACATCATTGAACTCGATCCCGCTTCAGGTGCTGTGGTAAAAGAATGGGACCTGTCTAAGATGCTGGATACTTCCAGGTATGAAAAATCCGATGGTATCACACCTCCCATGTTTTCACAATCTCCTGGCAACTGGGCACACAATAATGGGGTTACGGAATTGGGTGATGACCTGCTGATCACTATGCGCTATCAGGGGCTGGCTTCGTTTACCCGGACAGGTAATCTGCGTTGGATCATTTCACCACACCAGGGATGGAGTGAACCCTATCGCAAATTTCTCCTTCGTCCAGTGGATGAAGAAGGACACCTGCTGACAGACACAAAAGTGATCACAGGCGAAGCTGCTGCACCTGGCTTCGACTGGGCCTGGGGACCACATACACCGGTAAGCCTTCCCAATGGAAACATCCTCGTGTTCGACAACGGGTTTAACCGGCATTTCATTCCCAATGCACAAACCGCGAATTATAGCCGGGTAGTAGCATATCGGGTGGATGAAGCAAAAGGAACCATTCAGCAATTATGGTCATACGGACAAAGCCGTGGCCTCCAGGGCTTTTCCCAGGCGCTTTCCGGGGTACAGTACCTGAAACAAACCGGACACGTACTGTTTTGCCCTGGTATGGGCGTATCCACTTCTAAAGGATATGGCGGGCGTGTAGTGGAGATCGACCCGCTCACAAAAGAAGTCATCTTCGATCTGGAAATCACTGCTCCCAGTAATACCGCTTTTCACCGGGTCACAAGAATACCATTGTACCCGGATAATATCTGATGTGTAGCTTTTTTTGATAATCCATTAGTTGTAGTAAGAGAAAAATTTTATGAGAGATCAGTTTCAGCAACGCTGGGAGGAACTTATGCAGCAACAGGAAGCATTGCTGGCCCAACTGAATACACCGCATCAACACCACAATGGCATCGTACGCAGATACCGGAACCCGGTGATCACCCATCATCATGTACCCATCGACTGGCGGTATGACCGAAACCCGGACACTAACCCATATTGCCTGGAGCGCATTGGTATTAATACCACCATGAATGCAGGCGCCATTAAGTGGAACAACAAATACCTGTTGATGGTAAGAGTGGAAGGGACAGACCGGAAATCTTTTTTCGCTATTGCAGAAAGCCCCAATGGCATCGACCAGTTTCGCTTCTGGCCCCGGCCTGTAGAAATACCGGATACCGACCCACACGAAACGAATATATACGACATCCGGTTAACGGCACATGAAGATGGCTGGATATATGGTATTTTCTGCAGTGAACGCCATCACCCTGAAGCCGTGCCAGGCGACCTGTCTTCTGCGTTGGCCAGTGCTGGCATTGTACGTACGAAAGACCTGCTGACCTGGGAACGTCTCCCCAACCTCAAAGCCTCCAGTCAGCAGCGTAATGTGGTACTGCACCCGGAATTTGTGAACGGTAAATATGCGCTCTACACCAGACCACAGGACGATTTCATTCTCGCCGGTACTGGCGGAGGTATCGGCTGGGCATTGATAGAAGACATCTGCAACCCGGTTATCCGCGAAGAGCAGATCATCAACAAACGCTACTATCACACCATCAAGGAATTAAAGAACGGAGAAGGCCCTCATCCTATCAAAACCCCAAAAGGATGGCTGCACCTGGCGCACGGTGTACGAAACTGTGCAGCGGGGCTACGGTATGTATTATATACCTACCTGACCGCACTAGACAACCCTGCTCACCTGATTGCAGAGCCTGGTGGTTATCTGCTGGCACCGGATGGCATGGAACGTATCGGCGATGTATCGAATGTGTTGTTCTCTAATGGGTGGATCTGTGATGAGGATGGGACGGTATATATCTATTATGCCTCCAGTGATACCCGTATGCACGTGGCGGTATCGAGCATAGATAAATTACTCGATCATTGCCTGCACACGCCCGCTGATGGCCTCCGGTCCGCAGAATCAGTAAAGCGGATCAATGAGCTGATCAACAGGAATATGGCCTTCAGGGAAACCTACAGATAGCGACAAGTTGCCCCGCTTAAAAATAATCTTATCTTTAGTGATTATAGCCAAGTTAAGAGGATACGCTACCCATGAAGCTCGCTTTTATCGATATACTCATTATTGCCCTTTACCTGGTTACTATGATCGTGATCGGTCTGATAGTCAAGAAAAGAGCATCTAAAAACCTGGATGAATATTTCCTTGGTGGTAAAACATTGCCGTATTACCTGCTCGGATTATCCAATGCTTCGGGTATGTTTGATATCTCTGGTACAATGTGGCTGGTGTACCTGGCTTTCGTTTATGGGCTGAAAAGTTTGTGGATTCCCTGGTTATGGCCTGTATTCAACCAGGTGTTCATGATGGTATACCTGTCCATCTGGCTGCGCCGCTCCAATGTACGTACCGGTGCAGAATGGATACAGACGCGCTTCGGCTATGGCAGCGGAGCAAAGTTATCTCATGCTATTGTAGTCTTCTATGCCGTCATTGGCGTAGTGGGATTTCTGAGTTACGGTTTCATCGGTATAGGCAAATTTATGGAAGTATTCCTACCCTGGAGTGCAGTATCCGCCTACGTTCCGTTTGATGTACCCGCTGCTTTTGTACCTCATCTCTACGGCATATTTTTTACCGGCATCGCCACCTTTTATGTAATCCTGGGAGGTATGCAAGGTATCGTGTGGGCAGATGCCGTACAGTTTGCCATCATGACGATATCAGGGGTTGTAATCGCAGCAACGGCTATGAGCGCCATCAGCCCCGATATGCTGGCCACCCATATACCTGCAGGCTGGGATAATCCTTTCTTTGGATGGGAACTTAACCTGGACTGGAGCCACCATATCCCCGCCATCACAGGGAAAATTGCCGCCGACCAATACAATCTCTTTGCCGTTTTTGTGATGATGATGCTGTTTAAAGGTATCTTTTTCAGTATGGCCGGCCCTGCTCCCAACTACGACATGCAGAAAATACTGGCTTGCAGAACACCCCGGGAGGCTGCACTAATGAGTGGTTCCGTATCAGTATTTCTAATGGTACCCCGGTATCTCATGATCATGGGCTTTACGCTGCTCGCCATCGTTTTTTTTAGCGACGACTTCCGGCAAATGGGTAACGGAATAGATTTTGAAACAATATTACCCCGGGCTATCAACCAGTTCTCCCATGCCGGCATGACCGGCCTGCTGCTGGCTGGCCTGCTGTCTGCATTCATTTCCACTTTTGCTTCTACCGTAAATGCAGCTCCTGCCTACCTGATCAATGATGTATACCTGCGGTACATTAACCCTACTGCTTCCAGCAAATCACAGATACAGGCAAGCTATCTGATCTCTATTGCAGTGGTAGTCTTTAGCACCATTATCGGCTTTTATATTCATGATATTAATTCTATCCTGCAATGGATCGTTTCCGCCCTCTACGGTGGATATATTGCTGCCAATGTGCTGAAATGGCACTGGTGGAGATTCAACGGCTACGGTTTCTTCTGGGGGATGTTCACAGGTATTCTTGCGGCCATGATCGTGCCCCACCTGTTCCCAAATACACTGCCATTATATTATTTCCCGGTAATGCTGGTAATATCACTGATCGGCTGCATTGCAGGCACCTATTGCTCTAAACCGGTAGACGAAGCAACTCTGATCGATTTCTACTTACGGGTGCGGCCCTGGGGATACTGGGGACCAATAGCACAAAAAGCCCAGGCACGCTATCCAGGCCTTACAAGAAATACCAACTTCCGTAGGGATGTGTTTAACATCGCCGTAGGTATCGTATGGCAATGCTGCCTTACCCTCCTTCCCATGTATATTGTATTGCAATACAACCTGTCTCTGCTAAGTACCCTGTTGGTGCTTGGTATTACTACGCTCATTCTCAAAAAGAGCTGGTATGACAAAATGAACCGGGAGGAGGAAGCGTATAACAAATTTATGGAAACGATTGCTGTAGATCGGGTAACACCTGTAACCGCTGCTCCTTAGGATATGTAAAGCCCTGCGGATGGCAAGGCTTTACACATTATTTTATCATCAAGGTTGTGAAAGTACCGTACTGCTGCAGGTACCATTGGATTCCAGTCTCAGACACTGAAGCATCCTTCCTGATATAGTTACTGTACAGGTAGTAGATCCACCAGCACAGTATTTCCGGTACACGCAAGGTGAGCCTTGGTCAGGTACCTGCTGGAGGTTGGTATACCCATCCTCCGAGAATGTAACATTGGTAGCAAAAGCACCTGCGATGGCAATCGCAAATACCGCTACAGAAAGACCCATTTTCTTTAAGTTCATAACAGTGAAATTATTAGTTCAGATATATGCCTACTATTTTCTACAGGTTTTCGGCTACTCCTGTTCTATTGCAATAGAAATGATATTAATTACCTGTAATGGTATAGGCATGCAATGCATGTTCATATAAGGCAAACAGCTGATTCCCTTTTACTACAAAGTCTGTCATACGCGCTTTCCTGTTAAGCGGAATATATAAAGTGTGGATATAATCACCTTTTTCCAATGAGAACACATCTATTATTTCATTATGCTGGCTGTGCTGCCTGTCCTCATTATCTGCCAGCAGGGAAGAAAGTACATAGATCTTACCGTCGTCTATGCTGGCGCTATTGTTTACATAGTTGGGGGGTGCAGAAAACTTACTAACTCCCGTAGACATATCTGCTACCTGTATCTTGGCCGTTGTATTGGTGTCCAGCGTATGCCCTTTATAAATCACATGCAGGTTAGTATCGAGGGTGATAAATTCATTCCGGTAATGGTACAGATAAACCAATTTTCCTGTACGTTTGTCGTAGTCTAGTGTACCGTCTGTACAGAAGATGCCATCCACCTGTTTTGTAATAATATCCTTTCCCAACTTTACGAAGGGCGAATCCGTTTTTATTTTTACAAGTATATTCTGCTTATTCCCCAAAGTATCAATATGAATACTGCGTGAAATAAAAGAAGTAGCCGAGATATTTTGCAGTACATTAAAGAAACAGCTTTGTGGCAGAAAGCGACGCATACTCAAATCACCCAGTTGCCCGTTATAAAGAACAGGTGTATTTCCTTCTGCCATATATACCGCAGGGGAATCTACCATTACCCGCGCCAGCTTCCAGGCATATCGTTCTCCGGGAGGGGTTTTAAGTGTCAATTGCTGTGTATCCTTTAAATTCTGGTGTACTGCCAGCAAATGCAAAGCGGCAGAATAATTGCCTAAATAAAGATGTTGATCTGTACATCCGGCAATATAATAGGCAGGGCTGCGTAATTCAAGTGAGTGCGTAAGTATTGCTGTATGTGGCTGCAGCTTACGGGTAAAACCGTTCTTTTGCTCATTAGGTTTATCTGCAAAAACATACAGCCCCAGTACCAGCATCAGACAAGCCACAATGCAAAACGCGGCAAATTTAAAAGGTTGTTGCATAACAGGTAGGTTAAGTATGAACGGATTTAGTATATAACCACATACCCCATAACGCCAGTAGTACGAAGACGATATTAAAATATAGATGTTGCGTCCAGGTCATACGGGAAATAACTCCTCCGCACGAACAGGGAATTTTCTCTGATAATGTGACCAATACAATAATGTAAACAGTGAAAAGCATCATCATTGCAAAAGAGGCATAGAGGCCCACCCGCCGGTAAACCGGAATAACAAGCAGCAAAGCAATAGCTATTTCAGCTACAGGCACTACTATGGCAAGCACCGGTGCAAACCGCGTAACAAGGGGAGATTGTCCTATTACAGCCCGGAAGTTTTCATAATCAAGGAATTTACTCACCGCTGTATAAACGAATAACAAAATGAATAAGAGACATATCGTCTCCAGAACGATTTTTCTTAACATGGGATTGCGGGTTTTCAGGTTAATCATCCAATATCACGGCATTCATGCCTGCAAGTGAACAAAATCGGAGAATTTATAATAGTCTTAGGAAAGTTTTCGGGTCTTCACAAGTGTCGTTGGCGATCTGTTAACCTAATTTACGAAGAAATTTTAAATATCATGTTATCATCCGGGCAGATTCTTTTTATTAATATTGTGCTAATCCTCATTGATAAAAAATGAAACAGGTCATAGTCTCAGTTATTCTCGCCCTTTTATTTACAGCAGTTTATGCACAGGATTTTAACCCCAATGACACACTTATACTGGATATGGATTTTGACAAAAAAACAGATACAATCATTTTTGACAAAACACGAGCGGTTATCATCAGCATGCTGTCAACCCAAAAATTCATAGCGCGAACAAGCCTGGAGCTTGCTTTTGAGGAACCCCTTTCGGGCATACGCAAAACATCCGGCACATTCAACGGCTTTACCTATTTCGTACCGCATATGCGGGCTGGTTATCATTGTGAATTCACCTACAATAAGTCGCTTAAAAAAATTCAGCTTACTGCTATGACCAGATATGAATTTGGACCAGCTAATAATGATGGTAGCGGGGAATCCAGCATTAACTTATTAACAGGTAATTATGTGGGCGACTGGAATTATTTTGATATGGAAAGCGATGAACTGGTAAAAATACCTACTATAAAAAGAAAAATCACATTACCTAAAACCTATCTCGAAAATTTTAATGATGAAATAGTCTACAAATACATAGATACCTGTGCAGGGATTTTCGATAAAACCAAACAGGCAATGATTGCTGCAACCACATTACAACGCCTTACAAGGGCAAGTATTGTTGTGCGTAAAACCTTTCATGATGTATTTGGGGAAAATAACCTGCAGGTAAAAGTTATAAACCCCTGCAATACAGATTCCTCCATCTTTGATGGTGCGTTAACACAAATAGAAGCGATTCTTAAAAATAAAAAAACAACCATATTAACATACAGGCATCCTGACGCTGAAATGTCGCTTATCCATTTTGTAAAAGAAGAAATACATATCCGGGACTTTGGCGGTAAAAAGGCGGTATTTATACCTTTTTATTATTGCGGGGGCTATGAAACATATGACAGGAAAGTCTCCTATCTCATCTTATATGATAATAAAAAATACACCTTCCACATCGATTACTACTGTAAAGGAGCACAAGATTGCAAACCTGTTAACAGTCTGGCTATTTTGCTTAAAGATTTATCTCCGGTGATCAGGCCCTATTTTATCACGTACCTAAACAAAAAGCATACATCAAGAAATAGCTTTCACCAGGATTAAAACCCAATACATAAAAGATGCTCCCAGTCATCCGCGGAGCGTCAGCCCATCAGCCTGAGGCTCATTAAATGATCTTACATCATCAACACTTTTACTAATAGAAGAATTGTTCTGATATAATCTGACCATCTTTCACCTCATATAACATGATCTGATCCATTTTTATTCTCCCGAAACCTTCCACAGTAACATCCATACCCCGCCCTACTGCAAAATGATTGCCGCCAACAACAGGATGGGTAGTATAAGCTCCATAAACGTGTGTTATCCTGGCCACCCAGTCCTTGGCTTTTTTACGAACAGCTGCTTTACCCATAGCATCCTCCAGATAAGGAGAACCAGGAGGTTCCAGGCTGCTTATATTCTCTGCAAAAAACGTTTCCTGGATTTCAAACCACTTCTCTTGCTGGGCAAGCTCATCAAATCGTGCCGCAATTTCCTGCGTAGTTAGTATTTTACTGGTTTCCTGTATCATAACCTTTTGATTTATTTTAATGTTAGCTCAAAACTAAGGAACACTTATTGATACCATAATTGGCAGAAATGACAAAAAAGAAGGCAATATTGCCATATCTTTAACATAAAGAAACAACCGTGCGTATTGCTATTCTTGATTACAAAAATGTGGTGCCCAGCTGCGTGACCGGACCTGCTGATATCTGGAGCGGACTTAACCGGATGTATCCGTTGGTCACCGGGATACCGCTAAAGGAAGATATCGGAATCGATTTTATTACAACAATCGATGGGGAGCTTGTCCGTAGACCTTTAGGAGGAAGCCAATCCCAAAAACTCCGCTCCCGGGATCAGTTCCGGTTAATCATTATTCCGGCCATGCGTTATGATAAAATTGACGAAGTGATTAGCCAGGAGGGTCGTCTGATAACATGGTTAAAAAAACAGCACCAGAAAGGATCCGATCTTGCCAGTATTTGTATTGGAGCCTTCCTGCTGGCAGAAACAGGCTTATTGGATGGCAAAAAAGCTACCACTAACTGGCTGTTCGCAAAGCAGTTCGAACAGCGCTATCCCTCCATCAATGTACAGGATGATAAGATCATCGTAGACGAAGGGCCGCTCTGTTCCTGCGGAGGCGCTTTCAGCTTTACCACATTCATGATTTATCTGATCGAAAAACTGCTAGGGCATCAGGAGGCTGTCATGGCTTCCAAAATATTGATGATCAACACCCATGAAGACTCCCAGCTGGCCTTTTCTGTTTTCCGCTACCAGCACGATCATGCTGATGAGTCGATAAAAAGCGTGCAGGAATTCATAGAAACCCACTATCAGCAAAGCATTCTTTTAGAAAAACTGGCTGCCGACTATCATATGAGCGTTAGAAATTTCATTCGTCGCTTCAGACAGGCAACTGGTAATACGCCGCTGGAATACCTGCAACGCGTGCGTATCGAAGCTGCAAAAAAGCTGCTGGAAAACACCCGCGAGAGTATTGAAAATGTAGCACTGCAATGTGGCTATGAAGATATCAGCTTCTTCAGGAAAATCTTTCGCCGGCAAGTAAACATGTCTCCAAAAGAATATCACCTGAAATATGGTAAACTGAAAGTGGGATAACACTACCCGGTATCCTGCCGCGCATTGAGGCCGGTACCTCCCGAAGGCACTGACCACTATGTTATATTTATTTTAACCCGAACTTTTCATCTCCTTCATTTGTACTACATTCACTTATGGTAGTTATATTCTGACTATCGTAGCTGCTACCTCACCACCGTACTATTGGTATATTTTTAACCACAAAAAACATAATCATGGCAAACAAAGACCTAACAATTATCCTTGTCCATGGGGCATGGGGAGACGGTTCACATTGGCGGCATATTATCCCTGCATTGCATAAAGAAGGATATAAGGTCAGAAGCGCACAGAATCCGTTGACCTCTTTGGCCGATGATATCAATAAAACCAGGGATTTAATTGACGCACAGGAAGGAAAAGTGCTGCTGGTTGGGCACTCCTACGGCGGCGCTGTAATTTCAGGGGCAGGAAATCATGATAAAGTAGTGGGGCTGGTATATATAGCTGCCTTTGCACCCGATGAAGGAGATAGCCTGGGAGGCATTTTCAGCCGGAGAGGTCAGCCAGCCGGTGCAGCCAGCATATATCCGGATAACAAGGGCTACTTATGGATTAAATACGATATGTATCATCAGGCCTTTTGTGCTGATCTGGGAGAAGATGAAGCACTGGTACTGTCACTTTCTCAAAAGCCCATTCATGGCAAATGTTTTGGTGATGCTGCCGGCACTCCTGCCTGGAAAAACAAACCCAGCTGGTACCAGGTTTCCGACAAGGATTTGATGATTCCTCCCGCTACACAACAGGAGATGGCGGAACATATTAAAGCAAAAAAAATTATCCACCTGGACGCCAGCCATGCATCACTGGCTTCCCATCCCAAAGAAGTGCTGGAGCTGATCCGGGAAGCAGCTAGCTATAAATAATACTACAATATTTATTCTTTCCTACCGGACCTTACTTATGTGGCCCGCAGGAAAAATAGTGCTAAATAGTACCCCTGTTTTCAGGCAAAAAGGTGGGTTGTGAAAAAAAAGCGGTCAAAAAACCGAGATTACAATAACTTAGACATTATAACTAATGCTAAAACTACTCACAGCAGCTCACTTTTACTAAAGCCTGAAAGCATATGACATTCAATCATTTTCTCTATAAAAGATGG
Source organism: Chitinophaga sp. H8 (assembly GCF_040567655.1). NCBI lineage: Bacteria > Pseudomonadati > Bacteroidota > Chitinophagia > Chitinophagales > Chitinophagaceae > Chitinophaga > Chitinophaga defluvii. Next base: position 71,306 of record NZ_JBEXAC010000004.1, read on the forward strand.
AAAATCACACTGCCATTATGGTGTATTATCAGCCCTGTAATAGGCTTGCTGTTGTTAGGACTGGCCGGAGAACAGCAAAGTGGTATTTTCACCGCTATTATGGGCATCTCATTGATTAGTGTGGTATTATCCGCAGTGCATCATGCAGAAGTAGTGGCCCATAGAGTGGGAGAACCTTATGGTACGCTCATCCTGGCCCTGGCCATTACTGTTATCGAGGTTTCTCTGATTGTTTCCATTATGCTTACTGAGGCAGCGCAGGAATCCACCTTAGCACGGGATACCGTTTTTGCAGCGATTATGCTGATTCTTACAGGGATCATTGGCATGTCTTTATTCCGGGGCGGCTACATTTATAAGGAACAACCTTTTATTAAACAAGGTGTCAGTGCTTCATTGGTAACTTTAACGGCTATTTCTATTTTAACGCTGGTGTTGCCTAATTACACGACTACCGAAGCGGGGCCTATTTATTCCAGCAGCCAGTTGATATTTGTAGCTATTATTTCCCTGATACTATATGGCAGCTTTATTGCCGTTCAAACAGTACGCCACCGGGATTATTTTCTGCCAGGTGATGCCACAGCAGAAGATGAAGATGCACACGCTGCACCACCTTCCAATTTAACTTCATTAGTTAGCCTGCTTCTTTTAATAGTGGCATTGGCAGTAGTAGTACTGCTGTCAAAAAAATTATCCCCTACCATCGAAGCTATTGTCATTGATCTGGGCGCTCCCAAAAGCCTCGTAGGGGTGATCATTGCAGCAGTTATTCTGCTACCGGAAGGGATTGCCGCTATCAGGGCAGCCGCTAAAAACCGGCTTCAGACAAGCCTGAACCTGGCATTAGGTTCTGCCCTGGCCAGTATCGGCCTTACTATTCCTGCGGTAGCTATAGTAGCCTATTTTGGAGGATTCTCGGTTACCCTGGGTATCGATGCTAAGTCCACTTTACTGCTCATACTCTCCCTGTTCACCGTCAGTATTTCTTTTAACGCCGGTAAAACCAATATCCTGCAAGGTATCGTACTGCTGGTGATATTAGCTACTTATCTGTTCATTACAATAGTTCCCTGAGAAATGATTTATTCGGGCAGGAGGGCGGGATTGATCCCGCCCTTCCTATTTATTATAAGCCGCTTCCAATGCCTTGAGATCAAGTTTCTTCATTTTAAATAAAGCGCTCATCATCCTGCCTGTTTTTGATTTATCCGGATCCTGCAGCATATCAGTGAGCGCTTCAGGTACAATTTGCCAGGATACACCAAACTTGTCTTTCAACCATCCACACACTTGTGCTTTTTCATCACCTCCGGCGGTCAGCCTGTCCCAGTAATAATCTACTTCTTCCTGTGAGGCACAGTTGATAATAAAGGAGACCGCTTCATTAAATTTGAAGTGAGGGCCTCCATTCAGCGCTACGAACTCCTGTCCTTCAATCATAAATTCTATTGTCAGCACTGTTCCTTCCGGCATACCGTGTATTTCAAATCCTTCACTGCCATAATAGGCTACTCTTCCTATCTGTGCATCCTTGAAGATAGACATGTAAAAATTTACGGCTTCTTCTGCATTCCTGTCAAACCAAAGGTTTGAGGTTATTTTCTGATTAGAAATTCTCTTTTTCATTTCAGTACTTTTTTAAGTGATAAATTAGCTTGCCTGCTATTAAGTAGTCCTGCAAAAATAGCATGCTCACTATCAACTGGAGCGGTGCAGAAGCGACTTTCTGAAGGGGTATTAAGGACATCTGCCCGTCGCCTCCTCCCCCTTATTTTGTCGCTTTCGCCCTGTTATCCTTATAAAAAGAGACAGTAAATTTGAACTATCTTATTAATCACTAAAAGATAAAAGCATGAAAGGCAATCTTGCTGCAAACATAGATGAATACATAGCTGGATTCCCCAAAGAAACCCAGCAACTATTGGAAACGGTGCGGACCACCATCAAAAAAGCAGCCCCTGAAGCCGAAGAGGCTATCAGTTATGCTATACCTACCTTTAAATTACATGGTAACCTGGTGCATTTTGCAGCCTTTAAAAATCATATTGGTTTCTATCCTGCCCCCAGAGGAATCGAAGCATTTAAAAAGGAGCTTGCTGTCTATGAAGGAGGCAAGGGCACGGTACAATTCCCCATAGATCAGCCATTACCTTTAGGCTTAATCAGTAAAATTGTAAAATTCAGAGCGAAAGAAAATATAGCGCTTGCAAAGGCCAAAAAGGCCAAAAAGAAATAGCCGCCTTTAAGCAGTATTAAAACATGCAGAAAACGACCCTATTGCTGTCAGGGCCAATATGCTGCTATGGCGGGTTGTGCTTAACCTTTTCTAAAATCAAAAGCCCCTTTCCGCAGGTTAATACCATATTCCAGATAGGCTTTCAGACAAGCCAGGAAGTTCGCCCATCCTTCTGCGTTACCACCCAGCCATGCAATCCCCGCTTCATTGTTTTCCATTTCTCCCTCAGTGATTTTTACTACGGTACTATTACCCGGGGCAGCAGTAAGCGTCATTTCCACCTGGTTCTTTTTGCCTTCTCCCATTTCCCATTCGTAAGACACGAATTCATTCATTCTGATCTTCAAAACTTTTATGGGAAACCTTTCCTCATATTCCGGGAATTTCCACAACAACTCCTTTCCCTCTTCCATCTTCCCGGAACTTTCCGAAATAAAATAATTAGACATTTTTTTGTCGTCTACAATGGCTTCAAACACCTCATTCACGGGTTTGGAAATCTGTATGCCTGCATTAACTCTTAATAAACTCATAACAATAGGTATTAAATGATTAATTGCATCAGAAAAAAAAGTTAACAAAATAACAAACACAATCCTTGCGCTACCAATGCAGCAAAAAGGGTATTCAGAAAATTCACAATATCATTCCCGATATAATGTTTGCGCTCCAGGGAAGCCCCCAGTACAGAATCAGCCAGATTACCCAATATCCCTGCCAATACAATGAAGAGACATCGCTCATCAAACCCCGCCATGATCGCATATATCACGGCTATGATCATGGCGCCTCCGGCCCCCAACAAAGTACCTTCCAGACTTACTACACCATCCAGCCCTTTAGGTTCTTTCTTTAAAGTTAATATATTATAGAAACTACGGCCATATACAGTACCTAATTCAGAGGAAAGTGTATCAGCAGTGGCAGCAGCCAGACTCGCTGCCAACATCATGATGTACATTGCTACACGTTCAGGGTCAATTATCGCCAATAGCGCCATCCCTGCGGCAACGCCTCCATTTGCCAGCACCTGACCGGTTTTTCTTTGTTCAGGATGCAGCCCATCTCCGCTAACCTTCGCTTTTAAATCTTTCCTGTGGGCAGTTGCTAATGTACCCAGTACAAAAAATGTTCCTAACATGCAGATCCCGCCATATCCGGCACCAGCAAATACCAGTGCTCCCACCAATCCTCCTGTTATAGCTGCCGGTACCGATAATTTGCCTGCTCTTACACATACCACCATAACAGCAATAAGCAATACCGTGGCAATGACCAATTCACGAATAGATAATTCCAGCATATAAGCTACCAAACTATTTAAACATCTTCCTTAATAGTGAGTTTCATCATCAGGTCTGTTTGCTCATCCTTCCCTAGTTTAAATGCATGCGTTCCAAACCGGACAAACCCATTTTTTTCATAGAATCCAAGCGCTTTCACGTTCTTCTCCCAAACACCTAACCATATATAGTCCACTTTTTGCTCCCTGGCTATTTCCATCGCCTTATTAAACAACAACTGCCCGATTTTTTCCCCATGAAATTCTTTCAGCACATAAATCCGTTCTATTTCCATACCGCCCGGATCCTGCAACTCCGTTTGTGCCGTACCAAAATTCACCTTCAAATAACCTACCGCGCTACCTGCCCGCATTGCAAAATAAAACAGGGAATCAGGATGATTAATTTCCTTCCTTAACTGCTCCGTTGTGAGCGAGGTATCCAGATAATGCTGCATATTTTCCGGCGTATTCACCGGGGAAAAAGTTTCAGAAAATGTTTGCCGGCTGAGTCGTAGTAACAATTCCACATCATCCGAAGTAATCCTCACCAGTTGTATATCCTGTTTGTGCATTGATCAAAGCATTAATGTGTTCCCGTATAATAGATTAAAGTTACATTTTTACCAGCTGGTTTGCCGGATTCCCGGCAAAATAAGTAAGGCACAAGTACATCTTCCTTCGTAACTTGCCGCATTATTATACAAATATGCATACATCTGCTATACATAACGCTTCCTCAGACAATTATCCAGAAATTACCGCTGTTTGGGAGGCTTCCGTAAGGGCCACTCATCATTTCTTAACAGAAGCAGACATTCAGTTCTATAAGCCGCTGGTATTAAATGAATACTTAAAATCCGTTACGCTTTATTATATCAAAGGAGCTAACAACGATATACAAGGTTTCATAGGTATTGCCGCGGATAAAATTGAGATGCTTTTTATCCATCCTGATGCGAGGAGGAAAGGACTAGGCAAATTGCTGCTACAGTATGCCGTAAAAGAGGCCGCCGCCTTTAAGGTAGATGTAAACGAGGAGAATGAACAGGCAGTGGCTTTTTATGAGCACATGGGGTTTGTGGTAGTAAGCCGTTCTCCGCTGGATGGTTCCGGCAAGCCACACCCTATTCTATCCATGGAATTAAACATTCCTCAATAAAGAACGGCACAGCAAAAGCAGTGCTTTTGCTATGCCGTTGTCATTCATATTGACCACTTATTCAGGTAATGCCAGTACTTGTGCATCTTTCAGTAATCTTTTGCTGAGGATGCTGTAATCCACCTGCTGAACATCCTTTTTACCATCAATGGCCAGTACAGCCGCCGTAGCTGTTGATTGGCCCAGCACCATAAACGTCCACTCCAGGCGGATAGCGCCATATGCGATGTGGCTGGAAGATGGACAGGTAGGGGTGAGCAGATTGGTACATTCTGTCTTCCTGGGTACCAGTGCCCGATAGGAAACCGGCAATGGGCGCCAGGAACCGGCAGGTTCAAAAATAAACCCTTCATTGTAGGCATAACCATCTTTCACAATTCTTCTCACACTATGTACATCCGGAGGCCAGAATGCCACTCCTACAGGATCTTCTACAGGGGTAGGATTAGGTTTCAGAATATGATGCTCGGTGATCACATAGTCCGACACCATCCTGCGCGCATCCCGGATATAAAACATATGCGGCCAGCCTTCATTATCTGTAAATTCATCTTTGGCAAGTCCCCAGGCAGCCCACTCCTGTTGCAATTCCGGGGCCAGCTTCGCAACGGCGGTGTCATTGGCCAGGAAATAAAAAAGCCCTTCCGTAAAACTCCTATGCTCATTATACACCCGTTTCCGGGTGGCATAGTTTCCTCCCGGGTAATCCACATTCATACCATAAAGGTTATGCGACAGGTCATGCCAGGCACCTAAATCAGATTTACCATTTGGGACACTGGCCCATGGGCGCAGTAAATGCCCCCCGGCTTTCAGATAACGGACATAGATTTCATAATTCTTCCGGTCATAATCAGCAGGCTGTTTAAAAGGAATACGGTTATCCGGATCTCTGCTTAAACAAGCCCGGAAACAATAGGCCTGCAGATGTTTATCTGCAGCACCTGGTGTACCAATCTCCCCTTTCTGGATGGCAGGGATTAATCCGCTTTCAGGATCGCCGGGGATAACGTAGGGATCTACCTTTACCTGAAATTGTGCATGTGTAGTTACACCCCGTATCCCGTTTAATGTTTCGCCGTATTGCGCATTAGCTTCCCGGCCAATCACCGTAGCAACCCCCGCAGCTGCCAGCAAATCGCCTTCATAGGTAGCGTCAATAAACATTTTTCCGCTGATGGTTTTACCATCTTCCAGTTTTATCCTGGTAATACGGGTACCTTTTTTTGTCACTGCCTGCGGGCTCTCTACCAAACGGGAATTAATCAAAAGGGCTATTTTATATGCTGCCAGCCAGTCCAGGATCACCTTTTCTCCTACATGTGGCTCATGCGGCCAGAGATCATGGTTCTTTATCCTGCGCTGCAAAGCTACTTCAAATGCTTCCCGCCGGCCATACACACTGGCTATACGCCGGTAAAACTCTAGTGCCAGCCCTCCTACTGCTACACTGTTCTGAAATGCCGGCTGGCTGTCAATATCCGTCACGCCAAGGCCATTCACCAGGATGCCGCCAATATGGGCAGATGGTTCTATTAATGCGACTGTCTTGCCCATTTTAGCAGCCTGTATAGCGGCTGTAAATCCACCCGGTGATCCTCCATATACTACTACATCATAACTGGATTGTGCCAGTGTGATGACCGACAGCAGGCACAGTCCTGCTGCAAATAAATATCTCAGTTTCATCAAATCTCAAAGTTTTAAAGCCCGATAATCTAGTACCCTTCATTTTGTATTAAAGCAGTATTGGCATCCACTTCCCGCTGAGGAATAGGCATTAATACCTGGTAGGCTTTAATAGGTGCATCCCTGCCAAAACTGTTTTCGGCTTTTACCGCTGCTTCCAGCCTGCCGGTACGTACAAGATCAAACCACCGCTGTCCTTCAAAACAGAACTCCAGCCGGCGCTCTTCCAGGATCGCATCTTTAAATGTGGTCTTTGACAGGCCCTTTAACGGATCCAGTCCGGCACGCTTACGCACTTTATTAATGGCATCATATGCTTCTCCATCCGGTGCGCCTTTGGCTTCATTCAATGCCTCAGCATAGATGAGTAACACTTCAGAATAACGCATATACGGCCAGCTGGTACCTCCCTGTGAACCTATCTTTGTAGTAGGATCTGCTAATTTCCAGAAAGAAACAGCCAGTGCGGGGTCTGTTGTTTCTACAGATAATTGCACCGTTTGCTGCGTAGCAGGATGTACGTAAGAGGTCAGGAAAGTAACGGCTTTACGTTTATCAGTAGCTATATATTTATCAAACAGCGATTTGCTTACCCGGAAAATACCGAAGCCATTACTGGGTACAATAGGTGCACCCCGCGGGGCATAGCCGGTAGTAAAGGAATTACCCTGTACATCTGTTACAAACAATACTTCAAAAAGCGATTCTTTACCACAGCGATTCTTCAGTGCAAATACATCTGCATAATCTTCCCACAGGTCATATACTTTCCCGTCTATTACTTCTTTCGCCTTGTTGGCTGCCTGCTGCCAGTATGGTGAGTTGGCTGTATTCCCTGCCCTGGTAAGATATACTTTGGCAAGCAAACCTTTTGCAGCTCCCTGTGTTGCCCTGCCTGCATTACTGCCGGTATATCCTTTGGGCAACACCGTTTCTGCATCTTTCAGGTCTGCTTCTATCTGGTTGTACACATCATCCAGCTTGGCTTTTGGCGCCATTACCCCATCCAGAGAAGTGATTTCCTGCGTTACCAAAGGCACCTCACCATAAAAACGCACCAGGTTAAAATAATGCAGTGCCCGTAAGAACTTGGCTTCCCCCACATACTGCTTCTTTAAGGTTTCATCCATTCCAATACCTGGTATACGGGCTATGACTACATTGGAAAACTGAATACCCCTGTACGCTGTGCTCCAGATCTGCCCGGTGTATACATTGGAAGGAGCCATGGTGTATTTCCACAGCGCAATCCTGTCTGCGCTTCCTGTCAGGAACGGTATGCCATCATCTGCACCAATTACATTGGGTGTTAGAATATGTTCATTGCGATATACATCGTACAGCATAGCATAGGCACCGGTAACGGCAGCTTCTGCGTCTGCTGCATTTTTATAAAAGGTGCTGGTACCTTTCCATCCTGCCGGAGCGAGGTCCAGGTTAGGTTTACAGCTTATGATCAGAAAAGTGAATATTATAACGAGGTATTTCATGATGCGTCCAATTTTAAAATTTTACATTTAATCCTACTAACACAGTTTTGGCGGTAGGATAACCACCATAATCCATTCCCTGGCTAATAGAGGAATTGCCGAAGCGGCTTACCTCAGGGTCATACCCCTTGTAGCGGGTAAACGTAAGCAGATTCTGTGCGGACACGTATATTTTTACATTTGCAAGAGAGAGCGTCTTTAATACTCCGGCAGGCAGATTATACCCCAGCGATATATTCTTTAAGCGCAGATAGGATCCATCTTCAATATGGAAGCTGGACAGGATACGCTGGCCACCCGCCGAATTGGCGCGGGGGATTTCATTACTGGGGTTATCCGGTGTCCAACGGTGCAGTACATCCGCAGATTGATTGTTGTTGCCGTTTAAGTTGTACAGGTCAAAGCGTCCGAAGTTCAGAATATCATTGCCATAACTACCCTGGAAAAATACGTTCAGCTCCACTCCTTTAAAGCTGAAGGTGTTGTTGATCCCACCAAAGAACTTCGGATTACCATTACCTATTACCTTACGGTCCAGGTCATTGATCATGTCATCACCATTCACGTTTTCGTAACGCAGATCACCCGGTTTGGCATCCTTCTGGGCAGACGCATCGATCTCCGCCTGGTTTTGAAAAATGCCTATTACATTTCTGCCATAAAAATTCCCCAATGGTTCTCCTACTTTCATCAGGATAGTATTTCCCCATACCCCCAGGTGACCACTTCCGGAGCCATCCAGGAATTCCGGACGTCCGTCCAATGCAAGGATCTTATTCCTGTTGAACGAAATATTTACTGCCGTATTCCATTTAAAGGCCCCTTCCATGTTCACTGTATTCAGCCCCAATTCGAGTCCACGGTTTTCTACGCGGCCAATATTCTGCAGGGAACTGGTATATCCTGTTGTTTGTGGTACATTGACGCTGAACAACAGATCAGAGGTTGTTTTTACATAATAGTCTGCAGTCAGCATAATACGGTTATTAATGAATCCGATATCTATACCGGCATCCAGTTGTGCATTTTTTTCCCAGCTCAGGTCATAGTTGCTGATACCGGTAGGTACACCCCCCGATTGCAGTACCGGGGTAGCGCCAAAAGGATATTTTACATCTGCCAGGTAAGACTGGAAACCGTAATTCCCTATTTCCTGGTTACCGGTCAATCCGTAGCTGGTACGTATTTTCAGATCAGAAACCACCCGTTGGTCCTGCATGAATTTTTCATTGATAACCCGCCAGGCCACTGCACCTGATGGAAAAAATCCATATTTATTATTGGGGCCAAAACGGGAAGAACCGTCCCTGCGGGCTGTTAAAGTGAGCAGAAAACGATTGGAATAACCATAGTTTACCCTTGCCAGATAGGATATCAATGCCCAGTCACTTGCATCTGATCCGGGACGGCGTAAAGTATTGCCTAATCCCAGGTTGTTGAACTTGGCAAAGTCGTCATTAAAGTTTGAAGCATTGGCCGTCACATTTTCTGTATTGTATCCCTGTGTAGTATAACCTATCATCGCGGTGATGTTATGGTCTTTAGCCAGCAGCTTATTATACGTCAGGGTATTTTCATTGAGCCAGTTGATGGCCTGCGCACTGGTCACAGAGGCGTCTCCGTTAGTATTGGCACCCAGGCCTATCTGACGGGTCACATAATAATTCGTCTTGGAATTAATCAGATCAGCACCCCAGGCGGTACGGAAAGTCAGCCCCTCTATGATTTTATATTCAGCAAAAATATTAGCCAGTATACGGGTGGTAAAGAACTGATTGGTCACTTCATTAGCCAGGCCCAGCGGGTTATCTACCAGGTTGCCATTCAGCGGTCCCTGATCACGGTAATAGGTACCATTGGGATTAAACACCGGAAACGTAGGCGCGAAGTTGATCGCCGCATTGGTCACACCAGAACCGGCACCACCATCTGTTTCTGTACGGGCTGCATTAGACCTGGTATGTGCTCCCTGCATGGAAAGCCCCACATTTAACCGGGAAGTAACTTCCCGGTCCAGATTGGCCCGCAGGCTGTAGCGCTTAAAATCAGAATTAGCCACGATCCCTTCCTGGTTGTAATAATTTCCGGAAATGGCATACCGTGTTTTAGCTTCTCCACCGGAGATAGACAGCTGATAACTTTGAATAGGTGCCTGCCGGAACACTTCATCCTGCCAGTCTGTACCCTTTCCTAAAGAGGAGGGTAAAGGCTGCTTATCTGATGAACCATCAAAATAGGCCGTTCCGCCACCATTGATCCTGGCTTCATTTATAAAGTCAGCATACTCTCTGGCATTCAGCAAAGGAATCTTGCGCCTTACAGACTGTATACCATAATAGCTTTCAAAGTTCACACTGGACTCTCCTTTTTTACCTCGTTTAGTCGTTACCATGATCACCCCATTAGAGCCACGGGAACCATAGATAGCAGTAGAAGAAGCATCTTTCAGTATTTCTATAGATTCAATATCGGAGGGATTGATATCATTGATATCATGTGTAGGAAATCCATCGATCACATATAATGGATCATTGCCCGCATTTACAGAACCTGTACCCCGGATACGAATGGTAGCAGCCCCACCGGGACGGGCAGAATTCTGCGTTACCAATACTCCGGCAGCACGGCCCTGCATCGCCCTGTCCAGATCTACCACCGGGGTCGCCTTGATATCCTGCTCACTTACACTGGCTACTGAGCCGGTCACATCACTTTTCTTTACGGCACCATATCCTACTACCACCATTTCATTGAGGCGGCCTACAAATTCTTTTAACGCTACTGTCAGCGTGTTTCTACCCGCCACATTGATCTGCTGGGAAATATACCCTATACTGGATATTGTGATCACTGCATCCGGGGCTATATCTTTTAATACAAACGTTCCGTTTGCATTGGTATTGGCACCTTGTTTGGCTCCCTTCACCATAACTGTAGCTCCCGGAACAGGCGCACCTTTTTCGTCTGTTACTCTCCCATTGACGGTAATGGTATTTTGGGTCACCGAATCGGTCAACGGGGGCAGGACCGCCACGCTGACCCTTTTCCTTTCAATCACAATGTTATTGCCACTTATCCTGTATATAACAGGCTGACCTTTGACGCACATATCCAGTACCTGCTGGAGTGCAGCGTCTTTAACATGTAAGGATACCGGTATGGTATGTGAAAGTGAATTTTCATTATAGATGATAGATACCCCTGTTTGCGAAATAATCTCCGCAAACACCTGCTGGAGAGGGGTGTTCTTCACCGATAAGGATACTTTCTGCGAATACCCTGCTGCGCTTACATGAAGACAGGTAATCAGGGTGATGAATGCGGTCATTCTCATAACCAGGAAGCATTTACTTCGTAGATAATGTCCTCCAGCAATTCTGTTGAACCCACTGAAGGCGGATTTGGTTGACAGCCCATGTGTTAATGGCGCTTTTCCCTTAAAATTTAAATACATACATTCGTGGTGTTTGGTAGTTCTTAAATAGTCTAGCAGAGATTATCAGGGTACCAGATTTTTGCCGGAGATGCTCGCAACAGCTCCGGCTTTTTTATGGTACACCCTCAGTTTTTATGATCCGTATTTAATATTCGTTTTTCCCGTGTTCCCTTTATGGCAAAACAATTACCTGTCGGCCTGTTATTTTAAAATGATTTGTTCCGCCCGCTTCGAGGAAGCGCAGCACTTCTGTCAGATTTTGGCTTCTGCTGATCCCGCCGCCATATAAGCTTTTATTGGCTGGTGCCTGGTAGACAATCTCCACATCATACCACCTGGATATTTCCCGCAGGATGGTGCCCAGCTCCATATTATTGAAAATAAACAAGCCATTTTTCCAGGCAATGGCCCTGTTTACATCAGTTTCTTTCACGGCAATCCCCAGAGAGTCAATCACAGCAACGGCCTGCTGCCCGGGATGTAATGTTTCTACCGCGGCTCCTCTTTGTACCCGGACAGCCCCCTGTAGCAGGGTGGTTTTAATAGCCGCTTCATCAGGATAGGCCATGATATCAAAACGGGTACCCAGCACCTGCACCTCCAGCGCATTGTTCACTTTTACTTTAAATGGTTTTGCTGCATTGCTGGCAATTTCAAAATATCCTTGTCCGTTTAATTCCACTACCCTGTCTTTTCCGGTGAATGCAGTAGGATATTTCAGGCTGCTGGCAGAGTTAAGCCATGCCCTGGTACCATCTGGCAAGGTAAGCTGGAACTGGCCTCCCCTTGGGGTACGCAACGTATTAAAACCTGTTGCCGTGCCGGGCCCCTGTGCGATGTATTGCAGTTGTCCCTTATTTTGATGAATGGCTGTTTTTCCCTGTTGGATCACCTGGTTGCCGGTGCTGTCTAATGTCACTGCAGACCCATCCGCTAATATCAGTACTGCTTTGTTGCTGCCGGGTAATACGGTAGCAACTGTTGCAGCCGGAATATTTTCCACCGTGGGATGCTGCATCCAGAAATAAGCGCCGGTACTGCCTGCCAGCAGAACGATCGCTGCCGCTGCCCACCAGGTACGCCAGGGATACATTCGTTTTACAGGCTGTTCCAGCTGTCTGATCTGTTGCAGCAATAGCTGTTTCATCCGCTGTTGCGTTTCCGGGTAATCATAAGTACCGGCCAGCCGCTCTTCAAAAGCCTCATCCATCAGTTCAGCCAATACCTGTTCATAGGCAGGATCCGCAATGATACCGCGTAAGGTTTCCTTTCCGGGCGTATCCAGCGTGCCGGTAACATACTGATCGATGATAGCTTTTAATGCCTGTTTTGTGATCATGACATATCCTTTCCTATTTAAAGACGCAAAAGAATAAGGACTTGTAGTGTCTGACCAAAAAAAAAGTGAAATTATTTTTCCAGGATAAATCCTGCCACGGAAAACAGGAGGAGCAGATCACCGGAAACCTTATTCCGGAGGTGGGTTTTGAGAAAACTGATCGCTTCTACCAGGTATTGGTTTACAGTTCCGTAAGTAAGCCCCATTTCCCGCGCGATGTCCGCACGGCTCCGGTTCTCTACCCGGTTCATTTTAAACACCCTTTTCTTTTGGGCGGGCAATAGTTCTATCGCATCCATTACATGGGTATAAAACTCCTTATAACGCAGCTGGCGGTCGGGTACCAGTACCTGCTCTTCCAGGATGGAGAGGTCGTTCTCTTCCGGCAATGCCGGTTTTTTCCGCAATTCAGATAAAATACGGTTGCGGGTAATGATGAAAAGAAAGTTTTTAAAGCTGTTCAGTTCCGGCAAATTTTGGCGCACTTCCCATATTTTAAGGAAAATGTCCTGAGTCACCTCTTCCGATAAGGCAGTATTTTTCAGAAAACTGAGGATATGGACATATACTTTGGACCAATAATGGTCAAACAGTGCTGTAAAAGCCGCCTCATTGCCTGCTGCTACCTGCTGTAGCAGCGCCTGTTCATTTTCATTATGATATACGGGAATTTCCACCAGATAACGTGCATTTACCGGAGTAATATATAGAAAAACCAGTGATAACACCATAATAAAATAAGGTGGAGCCAGAGGTGAGCAACAGATAACCTACCTATATCCTACCCCTTTTTAGGGTAGGATATAGGTAGCTCATAGGTAGGTAAAGGGTAGGATATAGGTAGGATATCTATGACTTTGCATAGGCTAAACATAGGCCTGTCATAGGTTTACCTAAGAACAAAAGGGATAAACCTACGTCAGGATGCACTTTCCGCAGCATCATAGCATAAAAAAGGGTACCTGTGGAGGTACCCTTTCCCATTATTTTAAAGGAGGTTACTTTTTCTGGTATACCCTTACATAATCCACTACAAATTCCTGTGGCAATAGCTTATCGTCTATAGGGCCGGGCCAGGCGCCTCCGATGGCCAGGTTGAGCAACAGGTAAAATGGTTTGCGGAATGGATTATCAGTAGTCCTGTTCGCAGCATCAATATTAAACCGGTGGTACATGGAATCATCACAAAAGATATCAATCTTTTGTTCATCCCACTCTATTGCATATATATGAAATCCCGGGTGCAGGTCTGGTACTGCTATATGATTGCCGCTGGAGGTATGGGATTTACCATCTGGTTTGGCATAATGTATAGTACCATAGATATTGTTTGGCTCCTTGCCGATAAACTCCATGATATCTATTTCACCGGTCATCGGCCAGCCGCCGTTACTGCGGTCGGCTCCCAGCATCCAGATAGCGGGCCAGATGCCCCCACCCTGGGGCAATTTTGCCTTTACTTCAATACGTCCGTAGGTTACGGTAAACTTATTATCTGTATTGATACTGGCACTGGTATAGCCAGCCAGGCTATCTTGCTGACTCCAATAGGTTGCCCCTGCCCGGTATGCGGCGTTAGGATAATTTTCCTTTATTCCCCGGATAGTAAGCACCCCATTTCCGACCTGGATATTCTCTTTCCTGGCCTGGGTATAGTATTGGGCCTCGTTATTCCGTACATGCCCTACCTCATATCCCCACTTACTGGTATCTGGTAGTCCGGTATAATTAAATTCTTCCTGCCAGATCAGCTTCCAGCCTTTCTTTTGCTGGGCGGAAACTACATTGCATATACAAAGTCCTGACAACAGTAAAACGATAGCATACTTCATAACATGGAAAATTATAGCTATTCAAATATAATTAACTCATCTCCGGTAATAGCATGAAACAGGTTTTGCAACTGATGCACATGTACAATAGGTAATCCATAAGGCACTAACCCGGCAGGAGCATCTGTTAAAGGTTGAAAGGCTTCCGCTTTATACAAAACATGGATACTGTTCAGCCGGTTGTATTTAAAAGAATATACATTTTCATCTTCTCCATAGTCAGGATCTCCCGGAATAAAACCAAATTTCCGTAATAAATAGAGGTCCAGGATAAGTGGATTGGCTTTTTCACAGGAGATCTTGCTAAGCGGCAATCCGGAGTTATAAATATAACCGTCCAGGATCCCTTCCACCAGGAATGCGGTTTCCTGCATGTACCTATCATAGTACCATACGTAATTACCTATCCGTATATCTGAAGCGATGATCATTATTTGTTTTTCAGCTTTTCCACTTCTGCTTCCAGCCTGATAAGATGCAAGGTAAGTTCTTCTATTTTTTGCAACAGCTTTTTATTCATTTCACCCAGGTCCAAACCATTAGCGGCTATTTCGCTGGCGGAAGGAATGTCTGGTAAATGGCGGTTTACTTTAATAAATGCAGCAGTTTCCTGTAGAGAAGGCAATTTGTAATGATCCTCAAATACGTAGTCGGGCCAGGCTTCCTGTGTTACCTTCATTTTACGCGCGGCAATGGTACCTTCTACCGCCAGCCTGTAAACATCTGTCTTTTTGGTACCAATACCTACGTTGCCGTTTCCATCTATGCGCAGGCGTTCCCCATTGGAAGTGTATATCCCTACCGTAGCAGAAGCAGGAGCAAAGACACCTCCCCCGGGGCCAGGCGTAGTGATGGTATTTAAACGGAATTTATCTGCCAGTACTACTCCATTCAACTGTATTGCTGACACTCCATCGTCAGTAGAAGCCCCCATTACCAACCTGCCAGGTATTTTTACAAGTGAACCATTAATAGTAAGAGGAGAAGCACTATAGACTCCTGTAGCAGAATATTGATGAATCATTAATGTATTACCATCATCATTTGCCAATCCTATTCCCCAGCGAAGTATACCCTGGTTGTTTTTTAAAGAGAAAGACCTGGCAGCTTCATTGCCCTGCACAATAATCGGATTAGTAGTAGTGTTGTTACCATTATCCGTAACAGATTGCAGCGTTTGTGCATGTACTGCACCTGCCATTAAAAGTAACAATACAATAGATGTTGTTTGTTTCATAGATAGGATTTTATGGGAAAATTATAAATAAAATAAGGATTATCATAAAGTCTGTAGCTGCTATAACTAATTACATTTGCCGGCGCGTTATTTTTTATCCGCGGCTGCTATCACCACAAGCGCTACGATCAGTACCAGGCTGTACTCCACTCCACCGGTACCATGTTCTCCCACAAACCAGCCCTTGGCAGCATGGATAATGATAATACCCAGGGTAAGCTGTACAATAAAAATAGCGGCAATCCACCGGGTGTAATAGCCCAACATCATTAAGATCCCACCTGCCAGCTCCACAATGGTAATCAGCCACACAATCGCCAAACCAAAAATAAATCCACGCTCCTCCAGAAAGTTGGCAAAGCGCCCTATAGTACCTCCGGTAATACGGATCACGGCATGTGCTATCAGCATAAACGGCACTGCTATTCTTAAAAGCAGCAGGCTTTGGGATAAAGTAATAAACGGAAATTTGTTTTTCATGTGGTAGTTAGATTTTTGTTGATAAAAAGGAGATAGAAAGGGACACGATGTACCGGGTTGCACAAACACCTGCTAAATATAACTAATTTATCTTATCCTTATTGCATAGTTGTTTACAGAAAAAATACTTTATGTTTGCGGGATACTTACTTTATCTACATATCAAAACCGGACCATCAAATTCCGGGTGCCTGCATAGCAAGTGCTGCTGCTACCTTACCAGATAGTAAAGGGATCAGCATGCCTTTTCTTCTCTTGCTAAATCATCGATTCACTATTTCTTTACCTGCAATCATGAATGGGATCCTCCATCCTGATTGTTCTTTCCATAAACAGCTCATGCAACATTCATCAAACAAAACAATTGTACTGGAAGCTTATAAATATTTAATCGGACAGCAACGTACCGACCTCATTGACACCTACGTAAGTGATCACTATATACAGCATAACCCTGGTTTAAAAGACGGTAAAGCAGGATTGCGGGAAGCGCTGACCTATTTAAAACAGTTGCCGCAACCCGCAGCTCAACAGTCTCCGGTAATAAGAGCCCTGGCAGCAGATGATATGGTATTCCTTCATCTGGATTTAACTTTTGGAAACAAAAAACTGGTAGTAGCCGAGCTATACCGTACAGAACAGGGAAAGCTGACCGAACACTGGGACGCCATACAGGAACAGCCGGCAACAACTGACACAGCTGTTACGATGACCAACGGCAGCACCGTGATAGAAGACCTTTCGCTTACCGCAAGTAACAAAGCTATCATAACCGCATTCTTTCAACGGCTTTGCCATCTGCCAGATCCCATCACCATAGCCAGCCACCTAAGCCCCACATGCATCATCCATGATCCCGAAATACCAGCCATTGCCGGGCGCACTGCATTAAAAATGCACCGTATACTGGCAGAAGGGAATTTTGTAGTGGTACAATCCGAAGGAAAAAAGGCAGGTACCCCCTCCGTTTTTTATGACATTTACCGGTTAAAAAACGGAGTAATAGCAGAATATTGGTGCGTATCGCAGGCCATCCTGGCAACGATGCCACACACGAATGGAATGATTTAAATAAATAACTTTACAATATGGACATACTCTTTGATGAACAGACCCTTTCTGTAAAATACGATGAAGATATTGATAACACCCTTAACTGGGACGATGTAACCCGGATTACAGGTTATAAAGTATTTTCTTATCCCGGAGAAGTCACCTTCCTCGTATTTGACAACGAATTTGGCGAAAACCTGGAAGTATCGGATGAAATGAGCGGATGGCTGGAACTTATGGGTGGTCTGCCGGACATCTTCCCTTTACCGGCCGACTGGCAGGAATTATTGTACGACTGCGAGCCCGGCGAGGAAGATGTAACCCTCTTCACCCGGTAAACAGGTATTACAGCAAGGACAGCATCATAAAGAGGTTCTTAAACGCGCTATTGGCATTAACAGTTTTGTATGGAAGTAGTTCACGAATCATCTTACCAGGCTGCCAGTAAGGTGGCTGGCAGTATAGCAGCCCATTTTGTTAAACATCTTATTGCTGCCCAGGAAAATCAGGAAGAGGATCTGGCCATTGTGCCGGAACCCCGGCTGATTGAAAAAATGATAGACATCGCTTTCTGGGCCAGCCTGCAAAGAGAAGAAGGACATGCACCACGTATTTCCCTCGCTTTTCTGATGCCGTCCCAGGCAGGCAAACCCCTGCTTTTCCAAAAGCGGCTCCCGCTGAATTCAAAAGTGCTGAGCAAACTGGCGCCAGGAGTGGAACGCCCCGGGGTACACGTAGGTGTATGGTGTGAAGGTGACGAATTATATATCTGGGGCACCACTACCAAACTACCCAATTATTGTTTTGTGCTGGATGTATCTGAGCCAGGATTACTGGTCGTAAAACACCGCCGGATAATAGGATTGGGAAAATTTACCAACGTGGCGGTACTCAAAGGCGACCAGGTAAAAGTAGTGGATGAAAACAGCGCCCTCCTGCCGGATAGCCCGGCTATGCTGACTTCCCTATTGGGGCTCGACTCTTCTCCGCTATGGAATGACCCGGTCAATGTATTGATCCAGATAGCTGTATCTATGCGGGCACATCAGCATGGAGGTATTTTGCTGGTAACACCCGCGGGAAATGATTGCTGGAAAGAGTCTATTGTACAGCCATTACAATATCCCGTATATCCTGCCTTTTCCGGCGTAGCCGACCTCACCAGCCACGATTGCAGGAAGGTAACAGATATTCACTGGCAAACAGCATTAAAACGGGAAATCGATAATATTACCGGGCTCACTGCTGTAGATGGTGCTACCGTGATCAATGACAAACACGAGCTGCTCACCTTTGGGGCCAAGATAGCACGTGCCAGCAAATCTACCCCGGTAGACCAGGTACTGCTGATGGAGCCGGTGATAGGAGGTGGTCCGGTATTGGTACATCCATCAGGGATAGGAGGTACCCGTCATTTTTCAGCAGCACAGTTCATCCATGATCAAAAGAATGCACTGGCCCTGGTAGCTTCCCAGGATGGCTATTTTACCATCTTCTCCTGGTCGCCTCATCATCAGCTGGTACAAGGGCATCGGATAGATATCCTGCTGATATAACCGCCTGCTGTAGTCTGGGCTATTCCGAACGCAGGCTCTTTACCGGATTGGCCAGCGCTGCCCTGGTGGCCTGATAGCTTACTGTTAATAAAGCGATGAGCAATACACCTCCTGCTACAATAGCAAAGATCCACCAGGTAATTTCAGTGTGATAAGCATACCGCTGCAGCCAGTCGTGCAAAAAGTACCAGGCAAACGGTATCGCAATACAACAGGACAACAATACCAGCAGTACAAAATCTTTGGACAGCATCCGCCATAAGTTAAAGGCGGATGCTCCCAATACTTTTCTGATGCCAATTTCCTTCGTCCGCTGTTCTGCAACAAAAGAAGCCAGTCCGAATAATCCCAGGCAACTGATCAGGATAGCCAGCGTGGCAAAAAAAGTAGACAGCTTCCCTATCCCTACTTCATAATTGAATTTTTTAGCATACTCTTCATCCGCAAAACTGTATTCAAAAGGAGCAGCAGGATTATATTGCTGGAAAATGGCGCTGATCTTTGTAAGCGCATCCCTGATATTAACATCCGGTTTGATACGGACATTGATAAAGTTGCCCCGCTCTTTCAGGATATAAAAAAAGGATTGAGGTATAGGTTCATAAGGAGAGGCCATAATCATATCCTTGATCACCCCTAATACCTTATAACCAACACCATCCCAGCGGATGATTTTACCAACCGGATTTTCCAGTTTCATATATTTTACTGCCGATTCATTGAGTACCACACCGGCAGAATCAGTCGCAAAATTCCTGGAAAAATCCCTGCCGTCAACGAATTGCCACCCTACTGTTTTCCCATGTTCAAAGGTGATGCCAATGGTAGCGAAAAAGGCTGGCTCACCAGGCATTTTCCCCTCCCATTCAAAACCACCATTGCTGGACCAGATATCCGTTACGGGTCCCTGCGATTCGGACACTTCCCCTACCATCCCTGTTTCCAGCAAGGCAGTACGCGCCGCCTGGTAGTTGTTATAAATGTCCGGGGTAGTCATACGTACCGCTATTAAACCTTCCCTGGTATACCCTACAGGCCGGTTCTTTGCATATTGAATTTGTTTAAAAACGATAATGGTCCCTGTGATCAGCAATACCGAAACAGAAAACTGTACCACTACCAATACTTTACGTGGCAAGGCCGCAAAACGACCTGCCCGGAAAGTTCCTTTTAACACTTTTACTGGCTGAAAAGCCGAGAGGTACAAAGCCGGATAACTTCCTGCAAGTAACCCGGTAAACAAACTGAATCCTATACCTGCCGTCCAGAACCAGGGGTTGCGCCATAATACCGAAATATCCTTATCTGCCACCTGATTAAACCAGGGCAGCAATAGTTGTACGATCACCAGAGATAACCAAAAAGAGAATAAAGAGACGAGGATTGATTCGCTCAAAAACTGGCTGATTAATTGTCCGCGTACCGAGCCTACAGCTTTGCGTATCCCTACTTCCTTAGCTCTTTTTTCCGAACGGGCCGTGCTAAGGTTCATAAAATTAATACATGCCAGGAGCAGCACAAAAAAACCAATGATGCCAAAAAGCCGCACATACTGGATTTGTCCCCCTACACTTACCCCGTTTTTAAATTCAGCATACAAATGCCACCGGCTCATGGGATGTAGAAATATGGAAGTAGTGCCGCCGGGAGGAGATGGATTTTTCTTTTCCAGTATCTCCCCTATTTTCTGCGACACCTTATCAAAATCTGCCTGCGGGGCAAGCTGTACAAAAACGGAAGTAACATTTACATCCCACCTATCCAGTGCAGCATGAATCCAATCCCAGGAAGTCGTATATAATTTCCAGGGGGCAACAAAAGTCAGTTCGTTGAAGTAGGTATTTCGTGGCAAATCTTCATATACACCCGTTACTTTTACATTGAGCCGGTTATCCAGCTTCACTATCTTATTCAGCGGATCTGTGTCTCCAAAAAGAGATTTGGCCAGGGTAGCAGACAACATAATGGAAGACGGATCTTTTAGCCCATTCCGGGTGCCTTTTAACATTTTCAGGGTCAACATTTCCGGACCATCCTCCTCCATAAAACTACCCGACTGTGTAAACTTTTTTTCCTGGAAAGAGATCGTATTTGTGCCTGGAGAACTAGCGATAACTACATATTTAAAATCATCCGGGAACTTGTTGCGCAGTTCAGCCGCTACAGGGATTGGCAAGCCGGGAAAAGCCCCCGTTTCCCCCTTCATGGAAAAACGTTGCCATACCCTGGCAATACGGGGATAATTTTCATGGTATTTATTAAACGACAATTCGTCCCATATCCATAATCCTATCAGTATAGTAACGGCCATCCCTACAGACAGGCCGAAAATATTGATAAAAGAGATGCGCTTGTTTTTCAACAGGCCCCTGATGGCGATTTTTAAGTAGTTCCTGAACATAACAGTAATATTTTGTTCCTGGAAGCATTCCATTCACATGACTGATACAATAAGATTGCCACAATCCTTCCGCAGCCACCAGCAGGCACTTTCCTATTTTTCTCTTTACAAAAATGTTCATATATGGACAGAAAATGTCCGGAAATGGATATCCTGTCCTGAATGATTCCTGCCAGCAGGTATTACTATACTTATCTTGCCTTGACAATCCTGACAGTTACCAGTATACGGTGATTGAAAAGATAAAGCTACCCATTTATGATGAATAAAATTTTCTGCCTGCTTAAAACCCCGGGCCATTGCTAAATGAGCAGTCACGCATCATCATTTTCAGGTATTGGTAATCCAGGCATAATACCTGTTTTTGAATATTAGCTAATACCTTTGCAGCCTGATAACCATGCTGCTCACTGCAGGGTAATATGTCAGGTGCATGTAATAATTAAATAATGACGAACAAGCGATATTTCTATCTGATACTGATACTGGGTACATTAACTGCATTAGGTCCATTTTCCATTGATATGTATCTGCCTGGCTTCCCGGCCATCGCAAAAGAATTGCAAACTACCGTTGCCGGTGTAGGGCTTTCCTTATCCAGCTTTTTTATTGGCATTTCGGCAGGACAGCTGTTGTATGGTCCGTTATTAGATCGTTTCGGCCGTAAGAAACCATTATATATTGGGCTAACACTTTATATCCTGGCATCGCTGGGGTGTATGACAGTACATACTATTGACGCACTTGTTGCGCTACGTTTTGTACAAGCCATTGGGAGTTGTGCTGCAGCAGTAGCTTCTATTGCCATGGTACGCGACCTGTTTCCTGTAAAAGATAATGCCAAGGTATTTTCCCTGCTGATGCTGGTAGTAGGTGTTTCACCTATGATAGCTCCTACTGTGGGTGGCTATGTAACAGCCGCATTAGGATGGCAGGCCATATTCCTGATCCTGGCCATTATGGGCGCCCTCATTCTTTGTGCCGTTATTTTCTGGTTGCCCGAAAGTTATCAGCCCGATCCAACTTTTTCTTTAAAGCCAAAACCGATTATTAACAACTTCCTTTCAGTGATCCGGGAGCCACAGTTTTATACCTATGTATTTACCGGCGCTATTGCCTTCTCCGGATTGTTTGCTTACGTTTCCGGCTCTCCACTGGTATTTATGGATATTTTCCAGGTAAGTGAAAAAACGTATGGATGGATATTTGCCTTCCTGTCTGTAGGATTTATTGGGTCCAGCCAGGTAAACAGTCTTTTACTGCGGAAATATAAAAGTGAGCAAATTGTATTAATAGCATTGATCTGCCAGGCGCTGACAGGAATTGTTTTCCTACTGGGTATGATAAATGGGTTATTGGGGCTGGGAGGTACCATTGCCCTATTGTTTGTTTTCCTGTGTTGTCTGGGCTTTGCGAATCCTAATGCTGCAGCACTTTCGCTGGCCCCCTTTTCAAAGCAGGCAGGCAGTGCCTCTTCTTTGATGGGCGCCTTGCAAATGGGACTGGGGGCATTGGCCTCTGTGGGCGTGAGTCTGTTTAATGCCAAATCTGCCGTACCGATGGTAGCCATTATGGCCGGATCGGCTACACTGGCATTAGTAGTATTGATAACAGGACGTCGCACCATTACTGCACCGGTAACAGCATCAGAAAAAAGTGCCGGTGTGATTCACTAAATACTGATCTGATATACTGCTGTTTCCTGCATACGTGAGGCTACTACAATCTTTATCCCATTAGCATGCTGGTCAAATAGTTCCTGTACCAGTGACGGATTGTTATTGTCCTGCGAAAGATGTGACAACAGTAAATGGCTCATAAAAGCAGGCCGGTGTGTTTTAAAAAGTTCTAATGCCTGTGTATTAGACAAGTGCCCTTTACCACCACGGATACGATTCTTTAAATAATAGGGATACCTGCCTTGCTCCAACATTACTTCATCGTAGTTGGCTTCCAGGAAAGCGGCATGGCATTGCTGGAAATGACGGATCACATGTTCGCAGGAGATCCCGATATCTGTAAAAACACCAATATTAATTGTATTACCAGTAATAATAAAGCTATGGGGTTCTGCAGCATCATGCTCTTTGGGAAAAGCTGTCACCGCAAGGCCTCCGATGTACACCGGTTCATAAGCCCGAAAGGCAGTTACCAGATGCTCGTGCAAAATAAGCCCCCCATGCAATAGTGTGCCGGCAGTAATGTATACCGGCAGCTGATACTTCTTCGCCAATACGGCAACACCCCGGATATGATCCGAATGCTCATGAGATATAAAAATAGCCTTTACCTGTTGCATGGATAATCCGAGCCGCCTCATGCGTTTCTCTGTTTCACGGCAGGAAATACCTGCGTCGATCAACACAGCTTCCTGGTCATTCCCAATATAATAACAGTTGCCGTTGCTCCCTGAATTTAATGATGCGATAAATAATGACATATTATAATAAGCTCGTTTAACAAACGTTCGACAAAGATAACTGAAAATACAGACCCCTGTTTTCAAACTATTACGATTCGTTGCTATTTGCATTTTAACATTTCTTAAAGGTTACCTTTTCATGCCGCCTTGTATAAAGCATAAATCTCGTTACTATGCGCAGTTCCTTATTCTATTGGGTAATCCCCATACTGACGCTGTGTGCCTGTCAACAGCAAACCAGCAAAGAAATGTCTGCCTACACCAACACCGCAGACACCACTAATTTTTCTGCAGACATTGCTAACCTCACCTCTCCTTCCAGGAAAAGGATGCGGACTGCTGATGTACGATGCCGCGTAAACAACGTTTTTGCTGCCACCTCCCGCATGGAACAGATTGTTAACTCACTGGACGGCATCGTAGTAGAAAGCACCTTGCAAAATGTATCCCGGCAAAGTCATGAATTTCCCTACACAGCAGACTCCATCAAACGTGTACAGCTTTACACTCCTACGGCCAATCTGACATTAAAAGTGCCCGTAGCACAGCTGGACTCTGTGGTACACACACTCACAGATATGGCCAGCTATATTGATCATCGTGTGCTGAAAGAAAAAGATGCAACATTAAATTATCTGGCAAATGCACTGAGAAATCAACAGGCTGCTGCAAATAATAACCAGGTAAGCCCTGATAAAAAAACATCCTCATTAGATGTTGCCAGATATAAAGACCAGCAGAAGGATAATGTGATTGACAGAAAAATAGCCAACCTCGACATACAGGATCATGTAGCTTATGCCACCTTTACCGTACAACTCTTCCAGCCCGAACTGGCCGACATACAGGTAATGGCCAATCCAAGACAGATGATCCGTGCCGGTTTTGGTACGGAGATCTTAACTGCCCTACGTAGCGGTACAGAGTTGCTGAGAGCGCTCATCATTTTCTTTCTCCAACTCTGGCCATTATGGCTGATCCTGCTATTGGGATGGATCGGTTACAAAAAAATAATCAAACAATTGTACTTCCAGAACGGTTTTAATAAAAGTGATAAAGGATAAGCGGCTGACTGTTACAGGCGAAAAAGTTATACCTTATGGTATCTTCCTGCAGTTAAAACAGCTCATATGGGAAAGACATTTGCGATTGGAGATATACACGGTGCATTAAAAGCACTGAAACAAATAATAACAGCCATTGATCCGCAAAAGAATGACCGGTTAATCTTTCTGGGAGATTATGTAGATGGCTGGTCTGAATCGGCACAGGTGATTGAATATCTGATGGAGCTTTCCCAAAACTTCCCATGTATTTTTATTAAAGGTAATCATGATGCCTGGTGCGAATCCTGGCTGAGTGGGATGCCCCCGGACAAAACCTGGTTGTTTAATGGAGGTGAATCTACTATCAGCAGCTATGCTAAAATCTCTGCTGCACGCAAAGATATGCATCTGGCCTTTTTCAATCACCTGTATAACTACTATATAGATGATCAAAACAGGTTGTTTATCCATGCTGGTTTTTCTTCTATGCACGGCCCGGCATATGAACATTATCAGAGTAATTATTCCTGGGACAGAACCCTTTGGGAAATGGCGCTTACAATGGACAACAGGATAGAAAGGGATTCCGTGTTATTCCCTAAAAGGCTCCTATTGTTCAAGGAAATCTATATTGGCCATACCCCCACCCTACGTTATGGGGTGGATGTGCCCATGCAGGCATGTAATGTGTGGAATATAGATACCGGGGCTGCATTTACGGGAAAGCTGTCGGCACTGAATATTGATACCAGGGAAGTATTTCAAAGCGATCCGGTACCATCACTCTATCCTGGTGAAAAAGGAAGAAATAAATAAACCAGGAATATTACCATTGCACGATGATCACGCATACGTCTGATTCGTCACGCAGGGCAAACTCTTTACTTCCCCAGGGGCGGGAAGCCACCTTATTGGAATTAGGATGCAGCAGCTCAGGAGCATTCTTGTTTACCTGCTGATATACCGCATCAATATCATCCGTTTCAATTCTTATTTCCGGACGGTCTTTTATGGCAAAATCATGATCCTGTACCAGGTGAATTTTCAGCGCATCTTTTTTAATGATGCAAAAAGGGCGCTCTGATTTCAGCTCATCATAAACGATATCAAATCCAAGACAGCTGACAAAGAGTTTCAGTCCGGTGTTAATATCGGAATAGAAAATATTTGGTACTAAAGTATTGAATTTCATATGCGGGGGCTTTCCAATAAAATTAAGACTTTTTTGTTTTATGCCGCTTCCTTCCGGGTTTGCCTTGTCCGGTAATTCCGCTATT
The DNA here is from genome assembly GCF_040567655.1 of Chitinophaga sp. H8. Lineage (NCBI taxonomy): Bacteria > Pseudomonadati > Bacteroidota > Chitinophagia > Chitinophagales > Chitinophagaceae > Chitinophaga > Chitinophaga defluvii. The sequence continues at coordinate 97,247 of NZ_JBEXAC010000004.1, forward strand.
TATGTACATTTGATGCATGTATGCACCTATACTGGCACATATAGCCAAATATGTAACTTTAAACGACCAGGAGCAGGAAATCTTTTGTGCCGCCCTGCTGCATAAGCGTTTCCGCAAACACCAATATCTGCTTCAGGAAGGAGAACAATGCCAGTATGATCATTTTGTGTTAAAAGGTTGTCTGCGCCAGTATGAAGTAAGTGAAGATGGTAAAGAAAATGTAGTGCAGTTTGGGTTCGAAAACTGGTGGATGACCGATTGGCACAGTATGCTTACCAATACCCCATCAGTATACAACATAGATGCCCTGGAAGATGCGGAAGTACTACTAATTGAAAGAGGGCTACTGGAACAGCTCTTTAAAGAAATCCCTCCATTGGAAGTTTATTTCCGGAAAATCCTGCTGCAGGCATTCAGTGCGCTGCAACGCAGAATACTTTATCTTCAGAAGCCTGCAGATGAAAGGTATGCTGACTTTTTCAGCAGGTATGCCTATTTTGAGCAACGTCTTTCCCAGCAACATATAGCGTCCTATCTGGGTATCACCCGGGAAACCCTTAGCAGACTGAAAAGTCAGCAGATGAAACCAGGTAAATGATATTGTGATATTTATCACAATATTTATTTACCAAAAATCACAGGATCTTACCTCCTATCCTCCGCAACTTTGTACTATAAAAATCAAATGATGTACAACGTATTCACACAGCAACTGTTTGCTACGGAGCATAGCTGGACCGGCTTCATATTACGGTTCACCCTTGGGGTGGTACTTTTTCCACATGCTGCACAAAAAATGTTCGGATGGTTTAATGGTCCTGGCCTTTCCGGAGAAATGGAACACATGACACACGCGATAGGGCTGTCAGTACCTGTTGCCGTCTTATCCATTCTGGTAGAATGTTTGGGTACCCTGCTGCTACTCACGGGCTTTGCTACACGTATAGCGGCAGTAGGCATGTTTGGCCTGTTTGTAGGGATGATTGTATTTGTGCACTTTAAAAGCGGCTATTTCATGAACTGGTTTGGCAAGATGCCTGCCGGGCACGAAGGATTTGAATACCACCTCCTGGTATTGGGTTTATGTATACTTATCTTTATGCATGGAGGCGGGCGTTATTCCATTGACGGGCTCCTGACCCGCTGATACTGGCTCATCAGTAAGGTGATCACTTGTTAAATGGAGCAACTTATGTAAGTTTACGCCCAAATCCAGACTGCATGAGCCAGGGTGATCACCGTTATTTCATTATCAATAAACCTTCCAACATTGTATCCCAATTTGTGAGCCCGGATAAGGTAGGATTGTTAGGCGACCTGGATTTTAGCTTCCCCGAAGGCACACATGCCGTAGGCAGACTGGATAATCATTCGGAAGGGCTCCTGATTTTAACAACGAATAAAAGGGTCACCAAACTCCTGTTTGAAGGAACAACACCCCATAAGCGTACTTACCTGGTAAAAGTAAAGGATACCGTAAGCCCCGAAAGCCTAAATCGTTTACAAACGGGGGTTACCATTAAAATCAAGGGCAACGAGAATTATGTCACGACCCCGTGTGAGGCATCCATTGTAGCAGATCCTGCTGTCTTTTTCCAGCAGGAAAAAGGACAAAAGGAGTACAAGCCTCACACCTGGCTGCTGATTACTTTAACGGAGGGGAAGTTTCACCAGGTAAGGAAAATGGTGTATGCCTTGCGTCATCGTTGTAAACGGTTGATCAGGGTATCTATTGAAGATCTGAAGCTGGGCGATCTTCCGGCAGGAGGGGTAAGAGAGATAGCAGAAGAAACATTCTTTGAACAGCTGCGTATTGATAACTGGCGGGAATAAGTCGCCTTTCTACACCTTACTTTTCCGTATAGATTTATGCTCCTTTGCAAGAAACACTTCCAGCGCATCTAATTTATTGGCCCAGAAAGCCCGGTATTTTTCGGCCCAATCAGACACCTCTTTTAGTTTTCCCAGGTTGGCCTCACAAAATCGTTCCCGTCCCTGTTGCTTAATCACTACCAATCCGCATTCGGTCAATATCCGGATATGCTTGGAAACAGCTGGCCGGCTGATATTAAAATTCACGGCTACCTCGTTCAGGTTCAGTGACTGATAGGCCAGCAAATTGATAATTTCCCGTCTGGTAGGATCGGCTATTGCCTGAAAAACATCTCTTCTCATGTAGAATAATGCGTCCTTATGAAACCCATTGGTTACAAATATAAGAAAACCTGCGTTATCACAACTATTTATCGCCCCTTAGCCTTACTTTTCTGTAGTATTATTATTTTCCATTTGCTTGATAATATTGGTTACTTCTGTTTCTGTAGCGCGTAATTTCTTCTGGCAGAATTCGATCAGCACGGCAGCACGTTTCACCTTTTCCGCCAATACATCTACCGAAACGGATTCATTCTCTATTTCTGCTGCAATTACCTTCAATTCCTGGAAGGCTGATTCATAGGTCAAATGCTGTTCCATCTGCTTTATTTTTAGATTTAACGGTGGCGTTAATTTCCATGTCAGTTAATAATACTTTAATATCCTTACCGGTCTTAATACTTGTAGGGTCACTGATAATTTTATCATCCACATATACCAGGGCAAATCCGCGTTTCAAAATATTTGCCGGACTCATCAACCGGAATACTGTTTCATAATGCCCGACATAACTCCGCTCCCTTTGAATGCGTATCCTGCTGAAAGACCGGATATTAGCCAGCATATTATCCAGGTCGTTTAGTTTGTTGGATACCAGTATCCGGGGCTTGGACAACACCTGGTTAGACAATGCCATCAGATCCCGGTGCTGATTAAAAAGGATAGACCTGGTGGTATTAACAGTGACCTGGTTATAATGAATGACTGCCTCTTTATGCTGTGCCAGTAATGTCCTGGCATTATTAATAATTCCTGTATTAAGTGCTGACAATGCCTGAAAGTGAATAGAAAACAGTTGTTGTGATTTGATCAGGATGCGTTGTTGTTCATCAATCACCGCTTCTTCAAATTCCTTATTATGTGATATGATAAATTCCGCAGCCTTGGTAGGTGTTTTAGTAGGACTATGCGCCATCATATCCACGATGGTTTCGTTCTTCTGGTGCCCTATCCCTGTTATAATAGGAATAGGAAATTTAGCGACTACCTTCCCAAAGGTATAGGTATCAAAAATGAGAAAGTCTGTTTGCGCACCTCCTCCACGGATAATCACCACCGCATCATAAGGCACGTTTGCTTTAAAAATATCCACCAGCCGCTGCTGCACCAATTCCGCCTTTGTTTCTCCCTGTACTACGGTAAAGTAATTATCAATAATAAACTGGTACCCAAAACGGTTGGTATCCAGGGTATGCTTAAAATCCTGGTAACCGGCAGAATTAGCAGAAGTTACTACTGCTATCCGCTGTATAACCGGGTTTAATGTAAGCTGATTATTCCTCGTAATATATTGGTTACCTGATTTTTGTATAAAGTCGGGGCAATCCCGCAACAACTGCAATAAAGTTTGCTGCTTTTGTTGCTCCAGTAAACCAATAGTAAAGCTGGTATCTATATCCAGTAAAGTGATCTGCAGGCCATATACTGCATGATACGTAACAGACACTTTAGCCAATATATGAATATCATTCTTAAACTGCTGGCCAGTAACAAATTCAAATTCCCGGATCCGCTCTGCTCCCTGCCCCCATGCTACCGCAGCTACCTTTGCTACAATAGCACTGGACTGCTCCTGCTTCTCTACCAGGTCAAAATAGTGATACCCTTTGTGCTCATAACGGGAATAATTTGTCACATCCGCCACAATCCAATAGGTTTGCCCGGCAAACATTCCTGAAATAGCCTGCTGTACCTTCCTGGTAAGATCCGATAACTTTATGAATGGTAACTCCTGCATAGTTTTAGGGCCAGCCCTGCCTCCCTTCGGTAAAATTAGCGTTATTAGTTTTTAATCAGGCATTTTTATGGCCCCAGCTTTAACAAGCCCTTAGCATTATACGGCTGACTTGGCATAACTCTTGTTTCATTTCCCAAGAACAAAAACATGAAAGACATGAAAAAGATACTCATAGCCGCTTCCGTTGTAGGCACCGCCGCTGCTGGTCTCATTATATATTTAAAAAATCGTGATAAAGCAGACAAACTCCTGGAAAGGGCTAAAGAAGCTGCCCGTAAAACCACGCGGAGGTTAAACAATAACATGCATCAGGTAAATGGCAAAGCTACTCAGCTGTGGAGTAATTCGATGGGGTGAGGAAAAGTGCTTTTCTCAGAAAATACCAATAAAAGAGCTGGAAAATTTTCCAGCTCTTTTATTTTAATCAAATCTCTCTTAATTCAATAACTTTTCATTACTCTCAATAGGATAATTACTAGTTGTAAGAAGTTAAATGATTATCAGTGACATCAAAACAAATACTATCGCTTTTGTACATCACCTCAATTGGACCATTTTAAAAAAATAGTTTTAACGTCCATAATACTTATAAAAAATGTACTCATTGTATTTATTCTATGCGTTTAAAGGTATGCATGCTGTTACGGTAGTATTCACGGGTAAAAATCCCTACTTGCAGTGGGAAGTTAGGTATATCATTACCCCGTTCAAAATAGAATGTTATCCCCAAGTCCATAAAGGTTAAGGAGCTGATATCACCATATACATCTTTAGACTTCACCGATAAAGCGTCATAAATTTGTTCATAAGACATATTAAACAAATCAAGTCCATTGTATTCAACTTTCAACGGGGCGTTCAACCCAATAAAACTAGCTTTATTATCGTCATAATCAGCTGTAATCTGATTATTTAAAAAATAATCAATCACATCGTCTCCGCTTTTTCTACTCGAATATTTATTCTGATATTGTTCCCTAAGCTTTGCTCTTTCAGTTCCTAACTTTATATTGCCCGCACCAACAAAAGGTGTGATGTTTATAGTCATAGCTTCTATTTATTTAATCCTTTCTGTAATTTAGGTAATAAAACGTCTCTAAAATAGTTTTCCATCTGCTTAATACCTTTCTCCATATCCTTTGTTGTAACTTTTGCATCTTTTAGCATTTGAGGGTTTTCCTTCATTACAACACGTAGATTATCTACTCCCATCCTAAATGCATCTTCAAACTTTCCTTCATTCAGCAATCCTTCTTCAACTGCTCTATATTCCCTAGCTGATCTATACCCCCCAAAACTGCCTGTTTCCGCATGCAATGAGGTAGGTGTCTGCACTGCTGGCGCTTCGCCCTTTTCCGCCTTACCAGTATTCTTCAAGGATGAAGCAGACGGAATTTCATGCCTATCAAAACCTTGTTTTTTAGAAAGATCATCCATTTTTCCGCCTTGCACCGCTGGATTTCGTTCAAATAAGCTGGCTAAAGGTTTTACACCTCCAGAAGCAAAGCTAGCAATTGTATGAATTCCAGCATTATCTCTTGCGGCCCTTATTGCCGGAACATCAGAAGGTTTTCCTGTAGGAGCTACTGCTGGTTGAGAAACAGTTAACAATCCCACTACAATTGGAATAATAATCCATGGGAAATCACCTCTGGGATCCTTAAAACTAATAGGATTATTAAAGTTGGAAGTGTAAGGTGACCAGCCTTCCATATCACCAATCTTTGGATCAATCTGCCACCATCTGCCTATCTGAGGATCTAATGATCTTAATGGGGCCTCATACATTTCCAAGCCCGTACCATCATTAAATTCCTTATTTTGTAGCTCTATTCCATTGTATTTCATCCGGTTCTCCGGATAATTACTGCCCCTCAAAACATTCGAACTAATCCCCGCCATCGTCAATCCAAACGGGTAATAATGCGTTTCCTCTAAAACAGGACCACTGGCAAGTGTTACCATTACATTATCAAAGAACACATCTTGCGGGCTTTCATTACTGGTGTATACATACAAGAACCCGCTCTGTTGTACCACCATATTATCCTTTGCCAAGGTTTGCAGCTGATCAGGTTCCCCCTGTACCTGTTTTACCCCACTATTCTCTTCTACTAAATTAAACTGATCATTGAACAATACAAAATTCAGGTAGGCTTTAGGTTTATCCTGCTTAAACTGGTCAGGGTCCTTTTGTTGGAGACGCTGATAATCGCTGCTGGTAAAATTATTGGCAAATGGGGAAGCAGGTTCGGCTGAAACCACTGCATGTGATTGCTCCCCTTGTCCACTTCCGTTAAAAGCCTGTACCAGGGAGGCAAGCATATCTTCCACCGGTGCGGGATGCTTATTCTCCTGCGGGCCTTGCGATTTATAGAATGCTTTAGCACCTATTTGTATTGTATCTCCTGCCATTACCCTAAGCACCAGGGAGGGGCCTATTTTCTTCCCACCATCCTTGGCATTCAGTTTGGCTACAAATTCATTTTGTGGAGTAGTTTGATCCTGAGGATAACCAACCGGCTTAGCAGTGCGGCTGTTATCAATATTGCTGAACAAAGCGTTCTCCTTCGGAGCTTCCATAGTTTCCATCGTCGCGGCATACATACTCAGATCACTTTGCTCAGTCAGTACCATCCGTACATTACCCAGGTGGTCCTTCACAAAATAATCAAATGTATAATCCGGAGATTGCCCTGTTTTATAAACTACCCTTATCCGGCCCTCTTCATGCCCTGCAAATCGCAAAGTATCATTTTCGTAGACAAAACCATTAATATAATCTGTAGAAGTAGTTTTAGAAGGGGTTACAGTATTATCAATAACTGTTTTCCTTAGCTTATTACCAGCAGCATCGTATTGATAGTTAATACTACCCTTTCCACTGATAGTAATTGTTTGTGGTAGATTTAAATGATTATAAGTAATTGAAGCAATGCCTTTATTAAGATCAACCATCAGATTTCCATTTCCATCATACGAGTAGTCATTCCCAGAATTGGTACCATTAATAAAATCTCCAAGTTTTGCAGTGGCAGTATTACTTGGATCAGCAACTGCCAATAATTTATTACTATTTGCCTGATAAGCATAAGTTAATTGGTCAATAGTACGGATTTCAGTACCCACCATCCCTTTTTGATTCATGGCTTTTATATTGCCATTCTCATCATAAGCAATGCCACTTACAGAATAATCCATTACGTTACGTGTCCAACTTGCTCCACTTGTGTTTTGTTGGCTGAAATCAGCTGTAATTATTCGTCCGGAACTATCATAATCATAACCGTAGGCCCGTGGTATTTTATCATTCCACCCTTTCCACTTTATGCCTGCGATATTACCATTAAACTGATTTTTGACAGTAAATCCATAATCATAGCTCAGCTCCTGTCCAAAATGGCTGACATTATTTAAGGTAGTATTAACATAATCCTTATTGATACTCTTTAGCCATCCCCGGATATTATATTCATAATTCAAAACCTCCAACTGAGCTGTTGGGCCAGTTACCCCCAGCCGTTTGGTCTTTAATTGACCTAATTCGTCATAAGTATTTTCTGCAATTGTTCTTTCAAGCCCTGCCAGATCATTAAATTTCTTTTTCGTGGCAACCGGGCGGCCACCCACATCATACTGCAGCATTGTCAGGACACTGCTTTCAGGGGTAATGCTTTTCAAGTTGCTATGCCGTTGAAAACTGCTTATTAGCTTTCCACTGAAATCATATTGACTGGTAAGTACATCTGCTCCTCCATTAATATTATCCGACAATATTTGTACTACCCTTCCTTTTGCATCGTAATAGTTAGTTGTAGTAAGCCATTTGTTAGTTCCTAATACGAGCGTTTTAGTACCTGTCACCAGACCATTTGTCAAATTACTTATTGTTGGTGTTTCAGCATAAGCATTGCTTCCTGCCTGTGGCTTCCCAAGATCGCCATTTACGGGTACGATCCTATCCTTGTAATTGTAGTTATCATAAAACGTATATGATAAAGGAGTCAAAGAGCTGGCTGCTATTCCTGGCAATGGATTTGTAGCAGGAATAGTTATACTGGTACTTGCAGCAGGGTTAATTTCTGCCAGAAAGGTTGCCCCGGTAGTTGACTCAAACCCATCCAGAAAGCTTATGCTTTGAGTAGCTTCATAAAGTTCTGTACTACCGTCATAAGATCCTACTATGAGATCGGAAGCCCCTGGAAATGTATGGGATATGTTAGCTGTATTAGTAAGGGCTGTATTCATACTGCTCTGCAAGGCAGCACGGGTAGTATTTGCTTTATACAGTGCCGTCATTACAGGCCTGTTCAACCCATCATAAAAATTCACCAGCCACTCCTGCGGGGACTTCGCACGCTGCACAGAATCCTGGGTAAATACAAGACGATCTCTGACATCATATACCATATATACAGGGCCTGCTCCTGGCACCTTCTTCATAATCATACGATTACGTTCATCATACTGATATTGAAAGCAAAGTTCACTCGCTAAAGGGGCCACATTCCAGTTACCCAGGAGTTTTTCGGTAGCCAAAGGAGGAATTACAAAACGCAGATTTCCAAGGTCATCATATACGTAATAAGTACAAAGCCATCCACTATGTGCATTACTGCTGTAATATTCCTTTCGCACTTTCTTTTTAACCAAACGTCCTTGTTTATCCTTAAACTCCTCTACCGCATTGTTCATTTCGTCGGATGTGCGATTTTTATACAACTTCCCAGGCGCATAAAAACCTGTACTGGTAGGTAAAACGCCACCGATCGGCATATTCCAGATACGCACAGAATCATTTACATCATTTCCATAATAAGTATAACGTACCGGCCTGTCACCTCCCCTTTCAACAGTGGAAAGATCATTTTTTGCCCAGCTATTACCTGGTGCAAAAGTTCTTAATACGCGATTCAATGGTGATATTTCATAATCCGTGTTGCTATAGTATACACTCTCCCCAGCTGCTCCTGGATTTAACGTATTATTCTGATAAAATGAACGCTGGCTATTAAAAGGATCTGTTTTAAACTTCCCATCACTTACGTTACCACTTTGTGGCACATAAGGCAGGTACTTTAATTGTTCCCGACCATAAGCATCATATATCACCGGAGCAACAATATCTTTTCCTGATGTACTTATTCCCTTGCTTACCATTTGTATCGGGCGGCCTAGTTCATCAAAATATTGGGTTGTTTGCTTCACTTCACTAACAGTTCTGCCAACAGCTGTGACTACAGCAGTATCTGTTGTCGGCATACTGGGTTCCCAGGTACGGATATAATTAATCTTAGAATTAGTATAAGTTGAGGGGGGAGTTAATGGCACTGCTGTTGCACGACCTGCTCCACCTGGAACATTTTGCCCGTATACAACACCTCCTACGCTCGTCAATATGCTCCATATGATTATAAATAAGGAATAGGCAGAGATATTACGCATACTTTTCTTTATCAAATGGTTAATGATTATCTGGTAATTGGTTGTTGATATTGTAGATCAAATTGTTTCAGCACATTCCCATTTTGATCTCTAATGACCTTTAAACGGCCATGGCTATCATATTCATAATAAGAAAGCTGATTTTTCATATCACATTGACTGGTCATGCCTACCAACGGAGAATAAGTAAAGGTGGTCATTTGGCTCATGGCCGGATATAATCGTAACTCATCCACCAGTCCGCTTCCTGTGATTTTAACTGCCGACATCCCGCTTATCTGATGTTCATAATAAGTCCATCCACTACTATTCGTAATACCTCGCAGTACTGTACCCTGCGTACCTGTAATACTATAAGGAGCACTGTTCTTTGTCCAATAAGTTAATTTATACACATTGGCAGTTGCCAGGCCTGTTTTAGTAATACCAGTAGCTCCTGCATTGCTTAAATTAAAGGCCTTTTTACCGGTTAATGCAACCGACCCGTCTCTGATAGCAGATGGCACTACCCAGTTACCATTATTATCTGCCTCAAAACTTGTATAGGCAATGTCATTATTGATAGCATTTTTCACTTCTGCTACTGGATAGATATTCGCGTAATCCCATAAATAAGTGAGCTGCATATCTCTTTCCTTAGATTGCTCAAGAATATTTCCAAAAGCGTCATACTTCTGGAAACTTGCTACCGTTTCCATAGGATTATTGCCAAGTTTAACATTTTGGCGGATAGGCATAATAAGATCGCCGGTCCATAGTTTAAAGTCTGTTCTTGTTTTGTACAGTAGGGTAGTGTTCTTATAGTTTTCCTCTTCTATAGGAATATTCAAAATATTTTTCTGTTCGAGTTGCCTGATCCCAAGAGAATCCTGGCTGGTTAAGGCGGGATTAGCTATTGCCAAAATATCCTGTGGATACCTTATTTTTTTTATAATACTGTCATTTATAGAACCAGCATCCCCTTTTGAAATATCCTCCCTTATACTAGTGGCCAATAAATGGGCATTATTATCATAGGTAAACACCTGGGTACGAATAACGGGATTAAGCCCTCCATCGTATTCTTTCGTTTGTTGCTGGATGGGTTTATAAATAATCGAGCGATGGGTAAAACTCACTACTTTATACTTACCATCAAAATAGAGATCATTAGGGTCTGTTTCCTTTCCAAGATAATTAATAGCAGTACCTTCTATTCCTTGTCCACTCCCCCCGAAGCATCTCTCTCCCCATTCTCTTTGTTCAGACATTGGATTCCAAGAGTATGTAGGCAGACAAGTCTGCGAATAATTTGCGGCCTCATTATAATTCCCAATCCTGACTACTCCTAAACCTGCTTTATAACCTCCAGCCACTACTGGATTTTCAAACATTTTGTATGTATAATTTTCTTCGTTCACAAGACGATACTGATTACCAGACCTTGCGTAAATAGCCTTTCGCTCTGGTAATCCCCTCAGATGCCCCTGATTAACATCTCTCTTATATGGACTCTCCAACAAATCATCACTCCATGCAAACGACTTAAAATAATACTCTGTTTTTCCATTATCCACTCCTGCTTCATTTTGCAAATATTCTGTAGTTTTCAAATACATTACAGCACTGCCATTAAAAAGATTCAGATCATTAACAGGATGTGAAAACAAGTTATACTGCGTATGAGTCGCTCTTACAGATGAACTGAGCGCGTACATATAATCCTGCCCAAGTACCATTTTAGGAACGGTTGCAACCCTATCACCCTGCATATCATTACCATACTCATATATTTTTCGTTGTAAAAGCTTCTTTGCTCCATCATAATAATTGATACTATCTATTCTAATTCCACCTCCAAAACGAATCGTATAAGAACTGCCATTGTACTCCCAATATTCATGTGATGAATACCCATATTCATATATTCCACCTGTAGCTGTGATAATTGATCTGAGTGTACCTGTTATAGCATGATCAAAATTAGGCGTCCGGTTCGCAAGGGAGATTGTTTGCGATCCCGTTTCCCAAACAGGAATATTGTAATATTCCCTGTTCTCCTTACGTTTAACAGTCATATCATTTCCCGACAAAAAAACTGGGGAATTGAGCGCGCGTGCCAACAAGGTCCTATTATTACTACCATTAAAGTATCCCCAATAATCTAATGATTTAGTATCAGGCCGTGGGAACTGGTATTTTTCATGGTATGTAAATCTATATATATTCACAAGGCTATCATTACGATCATAAAAACTTAATGATACCAACTTATCTCTGTTGGCAGTAAGCGTATCATAAGAAAAGACTATCCTTCGCAAATATTTATCTGTGATATCATTGGAAAATACTTTTATGGTGTCTATTCTTCCATGAGGTGAAATGAAATCAATATATCCATTGGGGAAAGTAATCTTCGAAAGCGCTTTAGGTCCACTTCTCTTAATTTCTGTTTTAGATAATATGGGTTCTTGGGGAGTATAAGTTGATGAACAATTCAAAGAATTGCCTGAAAAATAACACATAGATGCTACAGGTAAGGATTCATTATAGCTAATCTGTGTTCCTCCAAGAGATGATCCATCATATGAAAAAACGATCGAATCTTTTGAGCTTGGGGAAATAATTTTGTTGAGGCTATACTTTGACCAATATGTCTGTTCCGATTGGCTATCATATGTATTAACAAACTTCATCGAATCCCTGCTACTTATCTTCTCCTTCTTATAAAATTCCCATTGTCTTGTTTCTGTTTTCTCATGTTCAAAATAAAAATAATTTCTACCCCCACCATCAGTAATCCTATATCCATTTCCTGTCAATCCAACTTTAATAAGAGGATCGTAAGGAAAAACCAGGTAGCTTCCATTGTCTGCTCTTAAAAATTTCCCGCCACCACCTGGATAACTGAAATAATAGACATCTGGCTCTATATCATATTTTCCATCAACCATACCTTGCACCTTCGCCAATTCGCTTGCGCTGCCACCTTGCAAACTAGTCCAATCCACCGGGCTGGCAGAGGAACCTGAAACTGAGCCATTGACCTCCCGGTTAATTTCTCCCCCCACATTTAACACCCATCCCACACCTACAGGTGCATTCTCTGGATCAGTAGGTTTAACTCCTGTTGCATTGTAAGTCAGCGTTATCGGTACTACCAGATCTTTGCTCTTCACTTCATAAATAGGTATCGCAATATTCAATGTACCGGTAGCGTAATCCACCCCGTCAAGCGTAGCCCCTGTAGCAAGGTTAACAGGTGTTGAAGGGCTTGCTGGGATAACGGTAGTTATTTTATTAAAACTGATCTGCGCATAAATAACTTTGCTAAAAAAAAGTAGCATTATTATCAGGAAAGAATGTCTAATCATTTTCTTCATATAGAACAGCTGTTTATTAATTAGGGTTTAATGGTGATCATCTTTCTTAATTCAATTATTTCTCTTTTCATTTCTTCCCTCTCTTTTCTTTCTGCTATCAGATACAACGTCAGCTCCTCCACTTTCTGTAACAGCTTCCTGTTCATCTCGCCGAGGTCTAAACCATCTGCTGCCACCTCTTTTGCAGAAGGGATATCCGGCAAATGCCTATTTGCTGTGATAAACCGTTCTACTTCCTGTAAAGAAGGAAGCTGATAATCAGGATGGAATACAAAATCGGCCCAGGTTTCCTGTGTCACCTTAACTTTTCTCGCTGCAATCGTCCCTGCCACAGCCAGTTTATAAGCTCCGGGAGCAGTTGTGCCTATCCCCACATTCCCATCAGGTCTGAATACCATCCAGGGGGCATTATGCACAGAGGTGGTACTATTACCACCGATATACGCATAATGCATAGTCCCTGCATTGGCATACACGCCCATTGACAGCATTTTTGTCAGAGAGTCATAACTGATACTATACTCTCTGGCCCAGCTTTCATTCAATTTCATGTCAATGTTAACTCCCCAGGGATAGGCAGTTGGGTTGGTTAGTTTAATACTTCCTCCATGTACATGCAACCTGGCGATGGCATTTGATGTTCCAATACCCACATTCCCTCCATTAGTTTGAATCAAGGTATTAGTAGTAGTTCTATATCCCAGATAAAGAGCACCGGATTTAACATTCAGCTCATTGGAAGTTAGGGACAAGCCCGTTGGAGATGCAACAGACAATCCATTAACAGCTGCAGGAATAACTACAGGACCTAAAAACTGCGCGTTCGTCAAAACGGTTAATTTATTAGCAACCACGCTATCCTGCGCATAGGAGAAATAGCCATTGAGCAATAACAGGCAGGCAAGGGAAATAGGCTTAAATAACATATGGATAAATAGATTTAAATATGATAACAATGCAGGTTAAAAATTATATCCCAGCCGGAATTTTATAGGGTCTGTCCGGGGTACATGCTGGTTATATAAAAAGTCATAGAGTAATATCATATTCCCTTTGACTTTACTACTGATTTTATACTTTTTGCTGATCCCTATCAGCGCGCTGCCTGTCCACTTATCAAATTGTTTTAACTGGCTCACGTCGCCGAAGGGGGTATTATAGTTTTGTTCAAAACCACCATTGATGAAGAAGGTGCCTTTCAGTTTCCAGTCTATGAAACTGCGCAATCCCACCCCCTGACTATTGAAACGGATATTATCAAAGCCGGTACCCATACCTAATTTATAGGCGGCTCCCAGGCCCGCACTACCATTCTTGTGAAATTTGTAGCCCACCTGTCCGGCTATATCGCTGGTAGTAGGAAAAAATTGGCTGCTCCGCTGAAACTGAATGTTGCCTCCAAACTCCAACCGTTGTATTAAACTTTTGGTTTTCATTTCATTAGGCTTAAAATCGGGCATCTCTGCGGCATTATCCAGGTCCGGGAATTGTTTTTTCAGCTGGTCAAACTGACTACGGGCTGCCTCCATTTGCTGGCTTACGGCAGCACGGGCATCAGGCCCACCGCCCCCCATTCGCTGCTGTATCAGTTGCTCTACCTGGGCACGCGTTTGCAACCCCTCCAAGTTAGGTGTACCTGCAGCTCCTCCGGGTATATTAAATAGTCCCGCAAGCCGGGAATTCTTTTGCATAAAATCCTGAAAAGCAGGCACTTTCCTGATCAACTCCAATGCCTTGGCCTCCGCCTTTTTCTTGTCCTTGAATACAGCTTTGTACTCATTAAGCTGCTGGGCATAATAATAGGCTTCCTTATTAAGCCGCTGCAGGTCTTTTGTAAAACCTGCATATCCTGCCAACTGTGCTTTTAGCTGTTGGCGGCGCTCCCGGATAAAGGCCTTCACCTGTTCCGCCTGCTGCAATTTACTTTGCAATTGCTGTACACTTTGCATGGAGCCATTCAGCTTCTCTTTTACCCCTTTTGTTTTCCCCAGCAAGTCTTTGGATTCTTTCAGAAACCCGAGGGAGCTTTGTAAAGTATCCAGGTAACCGGAATAATTACCGGACAATGCCTGTTCATATTTACCTGTCTTTTGCTTGATCTTATTTTTCAGACTACCCAAAGAATCGATGGAGTTGGTAAAGATATTTTTGGCAGCCAGCGAGTCCATTTTTGCCAATTTGGACTGCATCCGCTTTTCCTCCCTGGCAAAACGGCTCAACGCTTTTTGTGTCCGCTTTTCTACCTGCCGCTCCAGCTTTTTTGATTTTTGCTGTACCTGGGAATAGTATTTGACCGGTACTTCCCGGGCCTTACGCAGGGTACTATCCTGTGCCATACTGCACAGTGCACATAACAAACAAAAAAACATCAAGGATAAACGCATACAGGTAAGGGTTGTCACATTATTTTTACGGGTTGAACAATATCACAGCATCAAGGTAGTAAATAGTTTTTATATTTTTTACAGATAAAACAGCCGGGGCATCTATGGGGGTTTTTGGCGCATTATGACTTCCTGCAATTATACCGCAGTAAATTATCTTATTTTGCAATTACTATTTTAACCGGTACTTTATTTAAACCCTCAAAATCCGTTAATATGAACATGAAAACCTGTCAAGGGGCATATGAGTATTAATCGTTTTAGTAATCAACTAATTAATCTTTTTTTTGCTGCTATGCACTAAAAAATGTATATTCCGTTACCCGTCAACCCCCTATGCCATATGCCCAAGCGTTATTTTGAGCGACTACAGACAGTTGATCATCTGATCAAAATCAAAGGAACAGGCAAACCTGCTCAGTTAGCCAAAAGACTCCGTATTTCAGAACGTACCTTATACGAGTTTCTGAAGATGATGAAAGATTTAGGTGCGCCTATCGAGTACGACCGTTATAAGGAAACTTATTATTACGGTGAAAAAGGAGGCTTTAATATCCGGTTTATTAAAAACCTGGTATCAGAAGGTATCTTACTGCTGCTGCTTGCAGGATGCTATTACTGGTTTCCGGAACTAGCCGGATAACCATTATGTTTTTACGGCCATACCATATCTCTTTATTGCACCCGCTCCTGTCCCCAGGACCACGGGGTTTAGGTTGTTTGCCCTGCCATTTCTCCCTTGATCGTTAACTTGAAGTTAATGTATCCGGTTCCTATTCCCATTCACTTAAAACATCGTAATATTACACCCTATGATTGGATAAGTAGGATATACTCCAAAACTCAACCTACTATTTATGAAGAACTTATCACCCCTATTACAATGTACACGCTTAATAAAGTACTGTATTGTATGCCTTGATAAACAAAAACATAGCACATAGTATTTCCAATAGCCTGGCTTTAAGTATATCGCATTTACCGCCGTTTCATCCATCAAAATTATTAAGATCTATATGAATGATCTGTCTGCTTTCAATGAATCTAATCAACCGCCTGCCCAGAGCACGCTATCTGCTACTTTAAAAAAACTCAATAAAACATTATTGCAGCTCATGGAAAATGAAGATGCGCTGCAAACGTCAAAGCTGAGAGAATTAAGAGATTATCAAAGAATCACCAACAACATGGATGTACCCACCGCTACTCAAACCAATGTATATGTTAAGTTAATACTGGAAGAAATCGAAACTTACCGCCCATTTAAAATTATGCAGGATGCCTCCTTTAAAAAGACTACCCTGATTGATGATGACTGCTATATGAACCTCCCCGCAAGGAACTAAAACAACAACCAGACAAAAGGCAGGATATCATTAATAACCGGATACATTTCTCATAACGCGGTTTAGATTAGATTTTAATGGTAATAACAGGCGGGTTTCTATCTAGTTACCTGCTATCCTTTAATTACTCAGTGCAAGCAAACAACCTTATTGTCCAACAAGCAAAATAACCACGAAAATCCCTGTCAAAAACAATTATCAATTTATGACCTCTAGTCTTCCTTCAGGCAGCAAATTAAAATTGAATTGTATTATCATCGGTGATAACCCTCCCGGTATGCCCAACCTGGACCAGTATGCAAGCCAGACGCCTTTTATATTCCTGGCCAACCGTTACGCTTCTGTAGCGGATGCCTATGTCATGCTCAGCACAGAACTCATTCATGTAGTGCTGCTGGGGCAGAACGTACCAGAAACAGAAGAATTTTTCCTGATGGACACCCGCCTCGAAAATACATTGCCATTTCTCATCCTCTCCTATCCCGACAACAGCTCCCAACCCTTTACCATTTACTCCATGGACTTATTACAAGCTCCTTTTACTTTTGAAAGATTTCTGGAGGTAGCACAAAGAGTATATAACCTCATCTACCAACATGCAACAGATGTTCCTCCTAAAAAATATGATGATCATTTTATGATTGCCTGCGAGGATAATCAGGATGAAAAAATCTATTACGATCAACTGCAGGTGGTAGAAGTATTAAATGATTTTATACACCTGCATACCCTTCAGCAAATTCACACGACCCAGGTAACACTCGACTGGATCACCGCTCAATTACCAGCTTCCCTGTTTATGCGGGTGCATAGCTGGTATATTATCAACTTTAACTTTGTGACGGAAGTAAGCAAAGAATATGTGATGCTGGGGCATATAAAAGTGCCTATTATGGCTAATGTAAGTGCAGAAGTGGCTAAACGCTTTAAAAGAATGCATGGCTATTAACAGCTACTGCCACCAGTATTATTCATGCTTTCCCGACAATATTTCCACGATCTTTCCCACTACCCCCGCTGCATCATCCCCATAGGTATGCCCCCCGGGCAGAACCAGGTGCTTATAACCGCGGATCGTTAATGCTGCCAGGCTGAAATCTTTTTCCTGCTCCCCGAAGATCAGTAACAACGGGGTATGTATGATGCGGTTCAAAGCTTCTGCCACACTCATCCCCTTATTACCAGACATACCCATCATGCTGGAGAGATGTACTTCCATATCTGTAAATTGAGAGGGAGATAATAAAACCAGTTGCTGCACCTTTGCTTTCATTTCTTCCGGTAAAGCATTATAAACAAAAGGCATTACATCTGCGCCCATAGAATATCCTACCAATATCACCTCCGGCCCCAGATGCCACTGGGCCTGGTATTGCCGGATCAACACAGTAATATCGGCTGCCGCCTTTTCCGGCGCCTTTCTGGTCCAGAAGTACTTGAGGGCATTGAGGGCTACTACGGGATAATTATGGTCCTGAAAGGCAGTCACCACTTTCGTGGAAAACTGCTTCATCCCGCCATCTCCCGTAATATATAAGATCAAAGGTTGCTGACTGCCAGCAGCTGGCCTGGCTACTACCGGCAATGCGGTTTGTGCTACCAGCTGCTGACTGGCCACCAGGAATACACAGGCTGTTAAAAGTGTCCGTACCATTTTGTTGTAGTGCGCTTTTTTATAAAACAATAATCCTGAAGATATATTGTACACCGGGACCATCATGGCTGCATTACCTTATTCAATGCACCGGGTAACTGCAGCAGGTCAAAATCATGCTCATATACCAGATACTTATTTGTCCACATAGTGGCATACTTATCTTTAAACTCCCGTAACCCTTTATAATGCCGGAAATGTTTCAGCTTTTCATAAGCAAACTTCACCACTTTTTCTGCCGTGTTTTGCGGTTGTATAATTCCCGACATAGGTACCAAACCCAGATTAAGGTATTGCATTCCCTTTTCCTGCGCATGCTGTACCAATGCAATGATCAATGCATCCATACACCCACCGGGCGCATCTGTCCTTTTCCGGATAAGGTCATAGGTACATTCCCCTGGGGCATAGCTGGGTATGATATTTAAAAAAGCAACCACCTTGTTTGTTGCGTCTGTAACTGTAATCACATCCTGCTGCCGGATCATGTCCTCATCAAACCAACCCTGCGAAAAGGTCATTTCTTTCACTTCATACTGTTCCAGCCATTCTGCAGAAACCGATTTTAGTGCCGCCAGCATAGCAGCCGATTGGGGAGCAGGATGCAAAGTGGTAACATATCCCTTATTCATCAAGCTGTTTAACCCATTGCGCAAAGACTTCTTATCCTTACCACTCAGGGTAAAAGTGCGCAGGTCCATAATCGCTTCCTGCCCTATCAGTACCGTTTTCTTTTTAAGCAGATTAAAGTAATAGGTACTGTCTTCTGCTACCCGGTAAAAAGCTGGCTTTAATCCCATCTTCCGGCATTGCTGATCAAATTCCTGTAATAATGCCAGCTTATTCTCCTCGCTGCAAACAGGCTCCTCCAGCACTATCGCAAAACCATTGGCTATCCGGTAAGCGATAAATCCCTCATAAGCATCTGATATGAATAATAACTTATCTGCTCCCATTTTAAAATAATCCATCGCAGAATCACCATACTGACTCAGGTAAAACCGTGCTTTCTCCCACGCACTATTGGATTGCCGGGTTACATGAAGATAGGGGCGTATGATCGTATAAAATAAAAAAGCCCAGGCACTCACTCCCAGAAAATGAATCACCGACATAAACTCTTTTCCGAAACGTGTTATCGGCAATAACCCATCATCTTCCAGTAATAAAAAACCATGCAGCGCATGACGCAGGGACTGTATCCAGGTAAACTCCATCCCAAAGTGCCGTACATTCAGAAAATAAAAACCTATTGTCCCAAATATCAGTACCACCATAAAAGTGGCCAGTGCTGTCACGATACCAATATTCATCAGCTGAGGATTGCCTTTTACCCGGTACTGACCGGCAGTAATCAACAGGATAATACAGGTAATCAATGCCAGGGATGCTTCTTCATAATCTAATGCTTTACTGATATGACCAAAAGCGGAAAGCAAGGATACCAGCAAGGCTACTACCCAGGCACTGCGCAATCCCCTGAACAGAAAGGTAGCCGTTACCAGCAGCACAAGCCCCGAAAATACCACCAGCAAATTAGACGCATGTATGGAAGTACCAGGTATATAAGCCCTCAATAAATGCATACGGCTGGACAAAGGCGGGGTAAGTACAGAGAACATGTTGACCAGCCCCAGTAAAAAAATAAGCACCGGCGGCACCAATCGCAGTACGAGGTTACGTCCTTTTAATCCAAAGGCCAGCAACCCTCCGATCAGCGGTAACCAGAATTCAAATAGCCGGAACAAAAGCGTGATTTCCAATGCTTCCAGGGTAGTAAAACCATAGCCGGTCAGCAAATAGGCCAGCGACAGCTCTATAGCACCCAATCCGCGTAAAAAAGGAGAGATGATCAGAAAAATGGTGGCTACGATATACCCCACACAAGCCGCTTCCAGGGAAGGGTGTACCCCTACGGCCAACATGCTGATATATAAATGCGCAACGCCTGCTATTTCTATACACACTGATGCCAGTACCGTTTTTACAAAAGCACCTCCTGCAAGCTGGAAACTGAACAGTTCATCGACCTGTAAAGCTACCCTCGGAAAATATTTTACCAATTGCCGGTAAGCCAGCCCCCTGGTTTGCATAGAACGTACCATCCACACTACCGCCAGCAATAATATGCTGATTACAATCAGCCCCCATATTGCATCTTTCATCGCGGCTGCGTGCAGCATAGCATATACCACTACCGGAATCCCTACTACAAACACAGATAAAATGCCAACAAAACCGTAGATGCCCGACGCCTGATGCACTTGTTGTTTATTCACCTGCGTACGGCGTATATTTTCCGGCAGATAAGCCAGGGAACTAATGCCGCCGGCAGGCAGGAAAACAGATAATAAATTGCGTTTCAGGAATAATTCGGCCGACTTACCCAATCCCAGCTTTCCACCCACGGCACTGAAACTGTACACATACATCAGCGCCTGCAATAAAATATAGACAGCAGTAACAAAGATACCTATCCATACCCAGCTACGGTCGGCCTTCCTGATAGCAGGGAGCAGGGAAGATAATTCATGCCGTTGCGACCTGAAAAAATAAATAGCCAGCAACAGGAACAATATGGCCAGCAATTCTTTCCAGTGAAGTTTTTTTATAAATCCAGCATTCATAAACTTAATTTTCGCAGGCATAATGGTTATTACAGGTAATGGTTAACCATCAAAGCTAAAGCCATATTTATGGGTAAAACGCAGCCTGACAGTATTTTAAGGGGATTTTAAGGCCAACCGGACACCGCTGCTGCCTTCATCAGTTTTGAATAACAATGATCTTTTCTGCATGTATGATATTATTCGATTCATCCAGGAACTGAAGGAAATACACCCCTTTAGCCAGGTTAGGTACTGTCATCTCGTAATAATTCCGGGCTTGTAATGGCTGACTTAATGTTTGTGTCAGCAAACGGCGGCCAAGTACATCTATAAGACCAATCGCTTTTATATGAACGGCTGCACCATAATAGATATGTATGGTATTTCCTGCCAGTGGATTAGGCCATACTACCACATCGCCCCTTGTCCGGGTACCTTTTACCACTCTTATCTGACTGTAAAAGAAAGTACCATCTTTCATCTCTACCTTCAGCCTGTAAAAGATAAATCCTTCACTGCGTTGCGGATCTTTATAATCATATCCCAACGGAATACTGCTATATCCTCCGGGTGCAGTACTGCGCACATAACCAATTGCAGTAAAGCCGGTATCTGCCGGAAATCTTCTTTGCACTGTAAATCCTGCACAGTTATTTTCCTTGCCGGTAATCCATTTTAACAACACAGTGTCTTCCGATGTTCGGTAAGCCTCAAAAAAATCAAGCCGGGTTGCTTCAGGGCTGCGTACTTTATCAGCTATCAGCTTAGTGAAGTAATGGTTGCTGCCCAGGTCATTTACCTGCCGGACATTCATGGCTCCCTCAGCGAGCGGGGTACCTGTTGTAAGCGTATTAGGTGATACCGGCGTACCATGTTCCTGAATAAGGTCCCAGGCGCCGTTATTAAACCGGGCAATATAACTGCTGTTACGATTTGCAGCAAACAAAGGACCTTCCTCTCTCACCAAATGTGCCAACGTTAATGTAATGCTGCTGCCCGGCTGGCTGCTGCCTGTTTCCCAGGTTTTATTCACACTTCCGGTGATGAGCGAATCCCCTGTTGTAAGCCCTGCCAATACACCATCGGAAACCCCTACGTTAAAAGTAGCTGGTTGTCCGTTGTTATGAACTCCTGCGGGGGTGTAGCTGTCCGGACGGGTACCCACAGGAAACACAACAGTACCACTGGCGCCGGTAATGTTGCTCCGGTATAAACGTCCGCCACCAAATGCGCCACCGGTAACAATAAAGTGTTGGCCGGAATAATGCAGGATATTGCCGGGAGTATGATGCCCCACTACCAGATTCCAGCCATTCAGGAAAACATGCCCTTCCTGCAGGTCCAGGGTATTCACCACCTTCAGGTCACTTAAATCGTCCAGCACGATACCAGGGCCGGATTCAACCCTGATATTCGGGAAGCTGCAGCCCCGCTGTGCAGCAGCATTATACCCTCCCTTTATAAGCTGATAGAGGATATTCCCGCTGACCGGATCAGGCTGTATAAAACGAAAGATGCCGCCATCTCCGCTATACCCATCACTGCTGCCATCTTTAATAGTAGCGGCCTCATCATTACGCCACTTTAAGCCGTAGAAGTTGATCACCGCTCCTTTTGGCGCAGTCATGTTCCCCTCGTTGATCATGTCTCCGAAAATAGCGAGGGTGTCATTCCCGTAAATATATACGTTTCCGTTAGCAGGCACATAGGTAGTAGATTGTGCATACAAAAGCTGCACACTGACAGTGAGTAAAAGAAGGAGTGATATGGAATGTTTATAGCGGATAAGTACACTTTTATTAATACCCAATAATCGTAACAGCAATACGCGTAGTAGTACGGTTATCTACAGCGATTTGCCCAATTGTCAATCCAAGTAAGCTAAGCAGCGTTTGCGTGCTTTTTCCCACGATCAGGGAAACACTGGTATTGGTGTAAGACGCTACTGCTACAACAGGCATATCTGTTGAATTAGTTCCTCCAATCGCGGTTGCATTTACATTTAATACTTTGGTGAATATTCCTGCCGGAATGGACACTACTGGTAACCCGGTAGCAATATTGGTAATGGTATCCGCCCATATTACCATCGTGTTATTCACCAATCCTGATTTGTTATAAAGCACCGGCGCAGCTGCTGTCCGTACTACTACGCCCTGCGCATCCACCCCTAACCCTCCCGCGCCGGCAGTAACCGGGGAAGTGCTTGTCAGGTTTTCTATCCTCACACCCGACTGGTTAGCTGTAGTGCTCTTAATGTGCAGGGTAGTAGAGGCAGCGGATGTACCTATACCCAGGTTACCTCCTGCCAGTAAGCGCATCCGTTCTACATTGTTTGTGATTACAGGCAGATCAGCATTACTGGTAGTGCCAAAATTTTGGGCAGGACTTACCGCATTCCCCCCATAGTTCCAGGAATTAGCCGTTACAGCAGTGATATCTATCAGCCTGCGCCAGAAACCGCCTTTGCGGATAAGCAGGGTTTTATCCACCGTAAAATAAATGAGCATCCCATCCGGTGCTGTATTTAGCGGAGCGGCTGTGGTGTCCGACACACGGGTTAATAACAGCCCCTGTTTAGTACTCTCCAGCTCTAATACGGAGGCCTTGTTAATTCCCGAGGGGTTAACCCCCAGCTTTAGCTGTTGCGCAAATGCTGGCAATAACCATAACAGGAGCCCTGTTATCAGCAAACACTTTTTGAAATAAAATTTGCACATGGAACCATTGATTATAATAACTAATTACAATACCGCTCATTACAGCAAGAGGGCTGTAATGAGTACACTTCCATGATTGTTTTATTTCTTGATCACATACCAGTCAGTACCATCTGTCTGAAGCGTTACAAAGGTCCAGTCGTTATAAATAACATAATTGTTGCCACCATCTATAGTACCGGAAGAAGGGGTAATCATAATGGCATTATCAATACCACCGTTACCTACTTTCTTGATGGTATATATCCTGCCAGCAATGGTGGAAGTAGCTGGTAAAGAGATGGTAAACCCACTGGTGGAAGCATCCGCCAGTATGGTATTATCCGCTACGGAAGCATTATAGGCCGCGTTTACTTTGGTAATATTGGTAGACATGGAGCCATTCAGTTGCAGGGTGGAATTTCCTTTGGTCCCTTCTGCCACACCTATGCCCAGGGTGTCCCGGATATTTTTAGCTCCCCCAAATGTTTGGGCGGCGGTAGATATACCACCGGGAGTACTGGCAGAAGCCGCATGGAGGGTCAGTGTACTGTTGTTAATACTGATCCCGTTGGGATTGGCAGTGTTATCAAATAATGTATGCAGGATCTGAAAACGGGCAGAAGAATCAAATCTTAGCCAGTCTTTCTGGGAAAGCAGCCCGCGGGAAGTAATACTGGTTCCTGTCTGGGTAGGAATATTAAAAGTATGTTTTCCACTGGCAGAGGAAATGGTAAAATCAACTGTTACCGCACTATCCACAGCAAAGGTCTGAACAGAATCTCTTAGCCCGTTCAGGGAAGTAATGGCAGTACTGAAAGCAGTGGCTGCAATCTGCCGCTGCAGCAGATTGCCGGTGGCGGGATCAATTACCAGCACCTGTACCTGGTCTGTACCCGCAGGAATAGTACCCGGAGCAACTTTAATGCTTCCTCCTGCCGTGATCCTTACCCTTTCTACATTATTGGTTTTCAACAACAGCGCCTGCTGATCGATAGTACCCAGGAAGTTTTTGGTGGAGTCCAGTCCGGTGTTTCCGTTAATATTCCAATTGCCGGTGTTGGATACACTATCTGCCGACATCCGCTGCCACAGGTTATGCTTACGGATAAACAGGCTGGCAGAGTCCACCACATAAATGATCATCCCATCAGGGGCCGTATTTAATGGGGACAGGTTCAGATTACTGCCGGGTATGCGGGGTAATAAAAGCCCCTGCCGGGTGCTTTCTAACTCCAGGATAGATGATTTGTTGATCTGGCTGGGATTGGATCCGATTTTCAATTGTGCAAATGCAGTGCTGCCAGCTAAAAGCAGCATAAGGGAAAGTAACGCGTTTTTCATAAGTCTTTTTTTATTGGATGTAGAATAATGATACAGCCCCTCAGGAAAGGGCGATGGTTGATGCTTTGGTGTTATACGGCATAAAAACTAACTAACAAGTACTCAGTGACATCAGCATTTAAAGCGTAATAATAGGATTCTGATAGCATGAAAACATTGTTCTGGTGAAGTAACCAAAATGGGGCAATGGGGGGCTTAAAGCGCGGTTATTTTATTGTACTCGCTGTAAATTTAAGGGATTCCTGCATGTAATCGCTCACATCTTTGTTGGACCCGCAAATTCAGTGGCATCCACCGGTTTTTAACCGGGAATAACCTGCAGGCAGCTATTCCCGGTCGGCTTATATTTTAATGTTTTCCTTTGTTAAAAGGCACTACCAATACGGGTATTGTGGAGTGACGAATGATGTATTCTGCGGTACTGCCCATTAGCATGTGCTCCAGGCCAGTGCGGCCACGGGTACCTATTACCAGCATCTCTGCCCCCTTTTCCCGTGCTGATGCCAGTGTATCCTCCTTTGGACGGCCCAGCATCACTTCTGCCTTTATATCCACACCGGCATGCTCCCGGGTAAAGTCCTTCATCCGCTCTTCTGCGAGGCGAAGCCGCTCTTCCCAGTCATCTATAAATGCGGGACCTGCTTCCGGCAAGGCTACGCCCAGCGACTGCTCCACAATTGTCAGCAAGGTAACCGGCAATTGTAACTTGCGGGCCAGCTCAACGCCTGCGTTAACTACATCTACAGAAAATGGGCTGAGATCTATCGCAATCATTATTCCTGACATATCCTTAAGTTTTTAGGTTCCAAACGCTTTTCAGTACACTTCAAAGGTAAGTATCCTCCGGCTTTTTTAGAGGTTTAACCAATATACCAGTTTAAGTACCAATGCCCTGTTCTTTACAAAGAATGGTTCGGGCAGGTAGTTATCCGTGTATACGATAAACAGATCGGAAGCAGGCCGATAACGCCATTGGAACCTGGTATTGAGGTTAATATTTTTTTGCTGTTCATTATACTGCATGAACCCGGTAAAGAACAGCGTATTGGTCATGGTTACATCCAGCCGGGGCCCCACCAGCCAGAAAGAAGTATTTCTCCAGGGTTGGGGAAGATCAATATTATTGTATACTGCAGTCATGGCAATGCTTACATAAGGCTGGAAACGGTATCCCAGTTCACTGCTGGCCATAAAACGTTTTCCATCTGCATAATAGCCTCCATAACGGGTAGAGAAAGCATAAGTGAATAAACTCTGCGGCATGGATACATAATCCGCTCCTACGGTGCTCCAGCTATGTTCCGTACCTACGGCCAGACTGTCTTTTCCGGTATTGGTGGGATCAAAACGCTGCAACAGCTTTATATAAGTATTGGAAGACCATAAAGTTAAGGTGTTCCTTTTACGGAATACAAAAGCATAGGACAACTGTGTTTCATTGTCTGTCCGTTTCATATGCTCATCAAAGAAATTGGTGGACATTATCTGCGGACCATGACTCAGAATATTACCGCTTTTAGGAAAGAACAGTCGTGTTACCTGCGGTGCCATTTTAATATACCCGGTACGTGGCACATATCCCACCTCTGCATTATAATTACGGCCTACATATTCATGCTGCCAGCCAATGTTCCAGGTACGGCTGGTATACTGCAGATTAGCCGCATGTGCAATGTCCTTACCGGTTTTATCAGGGCTGAACGATTTCAGCACCAGTGCCTTGCCCGTCCAGAAGTTGTTGGAGGATGCCAGGTTATATTCCACTCCCATGTTACGGTTGTACCTGGAATAGATAGGTACATCAGGTACTTTGCCCGGTTCATAATTCAATGATTCTTTGTTGATAAACAGGAATCCGATATTAGAGCGGGAAAACACCCGGCGTTGTAAGGCTGCTACGGTAAAGTTTTGTGCAGGCAATCCGGTCTCTTCCTGTTTGCCGGTTTGCATATTCATCAACCCCATACGCCAATCTTTGTTCAGCTTTCCGCTCAGGCGGGCGCCAAAGTGAATGGGTACCCCCAGCCCAATACGCCGGGAAAAGAAAGGCCGCAGGGTAGCATAACCGAAATTGGTAAACTGGTCTCCGTTTTCCAGGAAGAACTGCCGCTTTTCCGGGAAAAACAGTTCAAACCTGTCCAGGTTAGTAACCTGCTTATCCACATCTACCTGGGAAAAATCCGGGTTTACTGTAAGGTCCAGGTTAAGGGAAGAAGTAACCGCTACTTTGGCGTCCATACCTACATCACGGCGCCACTTGGGGGATGAGTTGGCTATATAATCCTTCGCTACCCCACCCAATGCATATGGGATCAGGGAGATATTGGGGCCCGCATCCGGAGGAGGCGCATCCCATTCCAGGATACCGGTATAAGCCAGGGAAGCGCTGGGAAACTGGCGTGGCACCGGTGCCCAACTTGACTTCTCGGTTGTTCTCAGGTCATTCCTGCCAAAGTTAACTCCCCATTGACGGATGCCCTTTTTATAACGGATGCTTTTAAACGGGATCACCGCCTCAAATACCCATTTATCATCGTAGTTTTTTACTACAGAATGCCATTTATTATCCCAGCTCAGGTCTACTTTTCCACCATCATACATCAGGCCATCCCATTGCGCTCCTGCAGCATTGGCCCCAAAAGCAAATCCATTGGTCTGGTCATCAAAAGGATCCATGAACATGAGGAAGTTATCATTCTTCAGGAAAGCAAAATCACGGCGCAGCGATTCCACCATATAACCTTTGGCAGGGATATAGTTTTCTACCAGCAGGTAAATGTTCTTATCATCATAGGCCATGCGCACCGTAGTACGTAAATTGGCATAACTGGTATCCATGGGCAGGATCATGTAAAAATCGGATCCCATCTCTGCATCTGCCCAGGCTTGTTCATCCATTACACCATCGATCTTGATCGCACTGGTAGCTCTCTTAATATGTAATTTATAGGATGCATTCTTTTTTTGGGCCAGCAGTGGTAAACTAATCAGGCAACAACAAAGTAAAAGTAAACGTGGTATAATCTGCACAATTAAAAGTTTCCGGGTTTAGCGGGCCAATATACAAATTGACATCAGAAAAGGAAGAGATTAAATGATGAGCGCGCACCGGCCGGTATGCCACTAATAAAGCGGGGCTGCACCAGTTGGTACAGCCCCGCTTTATTTTAATATTTGTGTTTATAGCAACGCTGCTATTTCAGATTATTTGTTTTAAGTTCTGTAACAGGTACCGCCTTCACCTCCACACTACGGCTGCTTCTGCCGCGTACATCAAATACTTTCAGCTTTACCTTACCAGTAACTGGTACAGGTCCTGTGTATGCTTTACTCTTCAGGGAAGGCTCCTTCCCGTCTGTAGTATAGCGGATAACAAAACCTGGCAGTTGCACGTTAGCTTTCAGTACCCCGTTTTCTATTACCGCCCCTGCTGTAGGGATGCGGTAGTTGTATCCACCATTCATATAAGCCAGTCGGGGCAGCTCCCGTTTGCCCAACACATTGGCAAATATGCTCCAGGCTTCTTCATACATTTTTTCTGACTTCGCCGCGTCTTTCTCGGTAGCCCAGGCAGGATCCTGTGCCCACGCACGCTCTGCCAGCCCCAGCAATTTAGGCAGGATCATATACTCCATCCGCTGGGGATTGTTCACCGTTTCACTCCACAGCAGCCCTTGTATACCAATGGTATTAGAAGCACCATAAGCAGTCAGCCTGTCTTTACCCACAAACAGTTCTGGGGTAACGGGATTGCCGGTGGCATCCACTTTGGAATTCTTATAATAATCTAATGGAATAAAATAAAAAGGCTTGTCTACATCTACAAAACCTCCCCAGTAAAATCCGGGTTCATCAAATGACTTCATATAAGCCATATCAAAATAGAAGTTGCTGACACCAGATAGTACCACTTTATAACCGGCATTAGCCATGCGATAGGCCAGGTCTTCCGCCCCACCGCCAATTACATTATTCCACACATTTATCTGGAAGTTATCGTTTACAAAGTCCGGGTTGGGAATACTTGCATTTTCACCGTTGATCTTTGTTTTACGCATGCCGGCCTCTTCCCAGCCTGCCAGCTGTATACCTTTGGCCTTTAGCATAGTATGCAACTTGCGGTAGTAGTAATACCACAGGTCATTTACATTTTCAATGCTTTTATCTTTCTCCATCAGCGCCAGGCAGGCAGGAGATTTTTCCCAGGCCCCTCCAGGTACTTCATCACCACCCATATGTACGGTAGTCAGCTCAATACCGGCCTCTTTATACATCTGCTGCATTTCATCCACCACTTTATCCATAAAGCGGTATACAGAAGGGAGGGCTACGTTCATCACGTTATCATTCCAGTATTGTACGGAGCGGTACTCGGATTTATCTGCTGCTTCGGAAAGTACATATTCTTCCGCGGCTTCCTTATTACCAGCCTTCATCAGCCTGTTGTAACGGGCATCCATTGATTTTACTGCTGCACGGGCATGGCCTGGGCTTTCTATTTCCGGTATTACACGTATGTGCCTGGCCGTTGCATACTTTAATATTTCGATAAAATCCTGGCGGGTATAATATCCGGTACCGGCATTGTTCGCCGTGTCCGGACCGGAGCCATAAGATGGCGGCAGGCACAGGTCAGGGTCTGTGCTATGACCCCGTTTGCCTCCTACCTGCGTCAGTTCGGGCAGGGAAGGAATTTCCAGGCGCCAGCCTTCATCATCATTGAGATGAAAATGCAGTACGTTCAGTTTGTACGTAGCCATCACATCCAGCAATCGCAGGATATCACGCTTGCTGTGAAAGTTGCGCGCCACATCTATCATAAAAGCACGATAGCCAAAACGGGGTGCATCCTTCACCTGCAAGGCCGGCATGCTGATAGACTTTTGCACGCCGGCCCAGGCAACAGGTGTTATGAGGGAATTCAAGGATTGTATAGCGTAAAAAGCACCTTCATTGCTGCTGGCACTTATAGTAATATTTTGTGAGGTAATTTCCAGTTCGTAGGCAGGAGCAGCCAGTGCGGCGTCTACCTTAAAGCGGATCGCACTGTTGCCGCTATTGTCAATGGCCGGGCGTTTGCCCAAAAACCGCGCCAGCTCTCCCGCCAGGTAATCGGCTGATTGCTGCAGCGCTGCATCCGTTGAAATACCCGCAGCACTGGTCAGGGTAAATGTACCGGTACCAGCCTGATAAGATACCGGGCTGGGGAAAATCGGAGGCAATGATGCCGCCGGAATATCCCGGGTAGTTTTATTCTGGTTGTAAATATCTACAGGGGTAATCAGCCCTGTCTTATCTCCGGGAAAACGCAGGTATTGTTTGGGTTGAGTAGATGGCCGGATGCTGTAATTGGTAATGGAATAACCTTTCTCTGGCTGCTGGTCCCATACCATATACAATCCCGAAGGCGCATCTGTAAAGTTGACCGCCCAGGCATCCCCTACCAGCTCTACTCGCAGGGAATCGCCGGGAGCTACCCCTGCAAAGTCTGCCGCCGGTACCAGCTTGTAAAGATCGCCATTGATATGCGACACTTCCAGGTTTCCTTTTACCCGACCAGGATTTACAGAACGGATAAAGTTAAAATATAACTGCCATCCCTTTGCCGGCAGCGCTGTACGTCCCGTATTTACAAAAGTGAGTGCACTCAGAAATTCCGTTTTACCCTGATGATTATTTTCTACTACTTCCCAGGTAGTTCTTAGTTGTGCAGCGTTATAGGGCACGCTTGTTTCCTGGGCACTTACAGACAGGGCCATACACATCAGCCAACAGCCTATTGTTAATTTTTTACTGAAATAAAGGATGCTCCTCATTAATTAAAAGTTGCTAGGGTATTGAAAATGAATACTATACTGAAATTATAAACAACAAAACAATTGACATTTCCCGTTATCTGACTCCGTGTTCAACGTATAAAACAACTACAACGATACGACATAGTTTCTTTGATCATAACGGGGTGGGATACTGCTACAAACATCTGCGGGCGTAAGTTAATTATATTTTTGTGGAGTTGGTAATATTTGGAAGGAGAACCACAAAATATTGTAGGGTTTATAGTGTCATAAGTTAATTCCTTAACTTTAAATATCAAATCTGAAGCTATGGTTAAAGCATTTATCGCATTTTCATGTGTCAGTATTCTATTGATTGCGGGGTTAGGCTTGTTGTTTCCCTGGGTATGGTGGTTATACATCCTGGTACTGCCGGTAGTTATTATGGGATTCCTGGATATGATGCAAACCAAACATGCCATTATCCGCAACTATCCGGTAGTAGGACGTATGCGTTACTGGATGGAAGCATTAAGACCCAAAATTTACCAATACTTTGTAGAAAGCGATATAGATGGCAGTCCGGTAAACCGGGTAGACCGCTCTACCATTTACCAGCGGGCCAAACGGGAGCTGAACAGCCAGCCTTTTGGCACCCAGTTTAACGTATATGCGGAAGGGTATGAATGGATGGCACATTCCATACAACCAAGAGCATTTGAAAAGATGAATAAAGATCCCCGGGTACAGATAGGCGGACGGGATTGCAAACAACCTTATGCTGCCAGCATCCTAAATGTGTCGGCGATGAGTTATGGATCACTCAGCCCCAATGCTGTAGAAGCATTGAATGGCGGTGCCAAAATTGGCAACTTTGCACATAACACCGGTGAGGGAGGGATCAGTGAATACCATTTAAAGCAGGGCGGAGATATCATCTGGCAGATAGGTACCGGCTATTTTGGCTGCCGGGATGAGGCCGGTAATTTCTCTGATACGTTGTTTGCCGAAAAAAGTGCCCTGCCACAGGTCAAAATGATTGAGCTCAAGCTTTCCCAGGGAGCCAAGCCTGGTCATGGCGGTATCTTACCTGCAGCCAAGAACACAGCAGAAATTGCCGCTATCAGACACGTCACACCACATACGACGGTATTTTCTCCACCATATCATAGTGCTTTCAATACCCCCAAAGAGATGATGCAGTTTATTGCCCATCTGCGCCATCTTTCCGGTGGCAAACCAATAGGTTTTAAACTTTGTATAGGTCAGAAAAGGGAGTTCTATGCAGTATGTAAGGCCATGATCGAAACCAATTGCTATCCGGATTTTATCACCATTGATGGTGGTGAAGGCGGAACAGGTGCAGCACCACCGGAGTTTTCCAATTCAGTAGGCATGCCGCTGATGGATGCACTTTCTTTTGTACATGACACCTTAACAGGGTTTGATATCCGTCATCATATTAAGCTGATTGCTTCCGGCAAAGTACTGACCGGTTACCATATTCTCCGTGCCATTGCACTGGGGGCAGATACCTGCAACAGTGCACGTGCCATGATGATGGCCATCGGATGTATACAGGCGCTGGTGTGCAATACCAACAAATGCCCTACGGGCGTAGCCACACAGGATAAATGGCTGGCTGCAGGGCTGGTGGTGGAGGATAAAAAACACCGGGTAGCCAATTACCATCGTGACACGATAGAGAGTGCAGTGGAGCTGACTGCCGCCGCAGGGCTGACAGATCCGCACCAGGTAACCCGCCAGCATATTTTCCGCCGTATTTTTATGAACCAGGTACGCAGCTTTGAAGAAATATATCCCAGCACTTCACAAGGTTACCTGCTGGACGGACAAATGCCTGAAAACTTAAAGAAAGAAATAACTGCGGTGAGCACCAGCAGCTGGAATTAATACTTATCATGTTGATGATCTCCTTGCGGTAAACATGACCATAAACGAATAATACGTAATTTCGCGCCTTGCGGAACTGGCCATGCTATCAAAAACCAGCGTATACCTGAGTACCATGTAGCTTCATACTATACTGGACTTGTTAATCCATTCCGCCCCTGTATTGTTAAATAACAATGATTAATATGACCAAAACACTCCTATTATTCATCCTGTTGTCAGGAGGAATAATAAACGGCGCATTTGCCCAACAGGACACCAGCAAGACGGCGCTCCGTGATAAAGGCCGCAAACTGACCAAAGGTACCTGGCATGTTGGGGCTACCTTGTCTTTGAAGTCCAGGGATTTCAGTAATACCGACCTGGTACTGGTGAACATTATCAATTTTAAACAAAATGCTTTCGTTATCAGAACAGAGGCCGGGTATTTCTTTAAAGAAAACCTGAGTGCGGGGCTGGCAGTAGAATACGGACAGAAATTGTTTGACATCAAAGGCAACGTGTATAATGATAACGACATCAAAGGGTATCGTGATTTCAGCCGCAGCTTTGCGATAACACCGTTTATCAAAAACTATATTCCCATGTCGGCCAACCACACGTTTTTTATTACCAACCAAACGGAACTGCAATACCTGCACCGGGAAGGCACTTCCGAGAATTTAAAAAGCGATAACCTGAACCGTACTTACACTACCCGCAATCAATATGGGATAGGCATCCGGCCAGGCATCATGGTATTCTTTACCAAAAATCTCGCCTTTGAAACCAACATGGGCATACTAGGGCTTTATCATTCCAGCGAAAAAGCCACCCATACCGACAAAGCTGACAGTAAAAGAACGGAAACCAGTGTGGACTTTAAATTCGACCTGCTGAAACTGGGTTTTGGATTTTCTTATTACTTCTAGTAACCATTAACGACAATCATCATGAAGAAAAATATTACACTTTTTGTCAGTGCTGCCTGTATTTTACTGACTACATCCTGCGTAAAGGAAGATCACTTTGGCCCTACTGATGGTAAAAAGATCAAAGAATTTGTATTGGAAGAGCAGGCTGGCAATGCCAATATAGATAATGATGCCAAAACGATCAGCATCACTGTTTCGGCAGATGCCAACATTAAATTCCTGAAAGCTACGAAGATCGCCTTATCTTCTTTTGCTACGGTTAAACCTGCTGCAGGTGAGCCACAGGATTTTACCCAGCCGGTCACTTATACCGTCACCGGAGAGGATGGCAGTACCGCAGTTTTTAAAGTAACGGTGAGCAGACAGGGTGGTAATCCACAAATTCCTAACTCCGATTTCAACAAATGGTATACCATTGCCAACGAGTATCAGGGAGATGAGTACCAGGAGATCGGAGAAAATGCGAATGATAAAACCTGGGGCACCGGTAATGTAGGTGCAGCCATGATGGGCTTATATCCTACCAAGCCACAAACCATCAGTGGCAATATCGCTGCCTCGCTGACTACTACAGACATGGGGGCACTGGCGGGTTTCCTCGGCAAACAAACCGCTGCCGGCAATCTCTTTACTGGTTTCTTTGATGCCTCCGGCCCAGGTGGCGTGATCACCGGCAAACCCGCTTTTGGCATTCCTTTCAGGACCACTCCCAACGGATTCCGGGTTAAATACCAATATGCTCCCGGAGATATTGTACGAGACGGGAAAGGCCAGGTAGTCCCTAATATGAAAGATTCCTGCGACATCTATGTACTACTGGAGCACCGCGAAGAAAACAAAACCAAACGCCTGGCTACGGCCTGGTTCAGAGGTGGTGATGTACAAACCGGTTGGAAAACATTGGATATGCCGCTGGTGTATGGAGAACTACCTGCTGGTACTCCTGCTTATATGCTACTTAAAACAGGGGAAACCTGGGGTGATATCACCAAAGATAAACCTACCCATATTACAGTAGTGTTCTCTGCCAGTTCCCGTGGAGATGACTTCATCGGCGCCTGGGGGAGCAATTTGATTGTGGATGATTTTGAGTTGGTGTATTAAGGAAGAATTTGCTGTTTCAGCTTAACCATATCTATAGTAGTATGGTTAAGCTGAAATTATTTTAAAGAGAGAAATTATCATAAGTAGGTACCCTCTAAGTTTAGCATTTAATCCTTCACATCCTTAAATAAAAAGCCTTCTACATTGTTACTTAAAATAAAATCTTGATCTTCAGATGCTATTATCTCATCCTCACTAGCCGGATCTAAACTTATATAGAATCTTTCCTTATCTCTGAAAAACTTATAACGCTCAATATTACCAAAATAACATGTGTGATGATAGTATAGAGAAAACTCTTCAATCCCACTAAATACAAGCTTTACGTGATTATCTCCCTTGGCATACAACAGCTCAATATATAACTCAATCGTCAAACCTAAAACAGCATCATCGTGAATATTAATTCTATAAAAATTAGCACTTAGTAAAGTAAAATCAAAAGATAAAAACCTAATTAATTCATCATTTTTTCCAATACTTTTCATATTATCTATTTAAAGTCCAAAATCTTTTTTTGCTTCATTCTTTTTAGGAGGTCGTCCTGGTTGTCTTTTGCCCCTACCACTAGGATTTCTAGGATCTGGTTTATAATCATGCACATGATCACGGCGTTCGTTTTTAGGTACATTTTTTCCCGGATGTCCTTTATTATACTCTTTTTGAGTGTTTCCATCCGGGCCATACTTTTTTGTCGTTGTTCCAGGTGCATTAGTCTGAGTTGAGTTAGGCTCACCTTTGTCTGATAAACGATGCTGGCGTCTTGTTCCTTCAGTTGTATTGTTAGATACATCTGTATTATTAGAAGTAGGAGCATCTGCACTACCATCAGCCGGGGGAGCGGGAAGCACAATAGTTTCCGGCCCTTTTTCTAGTTCATCCTTAGGTATATCTTTAGCAACTACTGTATTATCCGCTGGTGCGGGATTTACCATTTGCATAGGTGTTCGAACATCCCCCCCTTTACCCGCAAGCTCAGACATTACGTTTAACACAGTTTGCACAGCTTTTGCTGACCTTCCCGCACTCCATGCTATTTCAGCTCCCTCAATTATATATGGAATAACCGGGCAAATAGGACATTTCCCATCCGGATCATTATATCTTATTGGGTTATTAAGCGAAAACTGATATGGCGTCAATATTTCTTGACTACCAAATTCTATCCAAGGATCGATTTGTTGAAATCTTCCTATTTGTTGATCATATAGTCTTGCGTTAAAATCATACCACTCTAGTCCGCTTTCATCACTGAACTCTTTTGTCTGTAATTCATTCCCATTATACTTTATCCGATTCTCCGGATAATTCGTCCCCTTCAACGCATTGGAGCTAATCCCCGCCATCGTCAACCCAAACGGATAATAATGTGTTTCCTCCAGAAATGGCCCATTGGCTAGCGCTACTGTTACATTATCAAAGAACACATCTTGTGGGCTTTCATTGCTGGTGTATACATACAGGAAACCACTCTGTTGCACCACCATCTTATCCTTAGCAAGTGTCTGTAATTGATCTGGCTCTCCTTGTACCTGTTTTACCCCACTATTCTCTTCTACTAAGTTAAACTGATCATTGAACAGTACAAAATTCAGGTAGGCTTTTGGCTTATCCTGTTTAAACTACCATCACGGCTAAATACCAATATACACCCTGCGATATCGTACGTGATGGAAAAGGCCTGGTAGTACCCGATATGAAAGACTCCTGCGACATCTATGTATTACTGGAACACCGCGAAGAAGGAAAAACAAAACGCCTGGCTACGGCCTGGTTCAGAGGCGGTGATATACAAACCGGCTGGAAAACATTGGAAATGCCACTGGTGTATGGAGAACTGCCTGCCGGCACTGCCGCTTATATGCTACTTAAAACAGGGGAAACCTGGGGTGATATCACAAAAGAAGTACCAGTGAGGAGCCAATCTTCCTCCATCCTTGGCATTCAGTTTGGCTACGAACTCATTCTGTGGAGTAGTCTGATTTTCCGGGCACCCTACCGGATTTTGGAAATTCCCGATTTGTATACCCAACATAGCAGAAATTCTGCAAATTCACTCATATTGTTTTAGTACAGTTCGCTCTGTATGCGTGTCTGGCCACACTTCTATTATGTAATAATCATTTCCAGCGTCTCCCTCAACGCTATTAAGATTTAAAGAATAAACCCTCACTCTATAAATTCCTGGATTTAGTTTCAACTCCAATTCGACATTTAAATTAGGACAATCTAACACTTGCAATATCCCCGATCTTACATTCAGCCCGCCTTCTACAATATGATCATATTGGCTATATTCTACACCATTCCTTTTTTTATCTAATAAAACAAGTTCTCCTTTGAATGGCCCATAACATTCCAACCCTATACCTAAAATACCTTCACCAATGGCTAGTCTTGAATCAGTTGCATCTTCCGTCCAAAAATTACCATCATCTGTACCCTGAGGAGATTCTTTATCGCCTATATAAAGCTGATGGTATTGAGTATAAAAATCAAGTTTATGATTCATGGGTGCAAAAATTTTATGTTTATGAAAAATGTTGCATTGAAATAAAATACAACATATAAAAAATAATATTTCATCAATTATGGTATGGGGATTAAATTTCTTGGGGGGAATAACCTGCTTCCTTCTGATATTATAAGGCATAAGGTTGGTGTATTAAGGGGAATAAGACCCATAACTCTTAAGTAGAAAAGCCGCAGCCTAATGGTTACCGCTTTTTCTATTTTCAAGTATTATTCATACTGATAAAGCCTAGCATCATCTTGGAGGTATAAATCTATAAATACAACAAGTGAAGTGGTTATTGATTTAAATCGCTCTTTATCTGGTATGATGCCGATCTCATAGGTATCATTCATATCATTCAGCTTCACCCCATACCACCAACTTTTGTGCATATATTCTGCAAATATATAAGTACGGTTTAGGCCGGCATTTTCAGGTTTAACCATAAACTCATCTTCGAATGAGATAAAATTCTCTAATGGATAAAACAAAAAGCCCTCCGCATCAGTATCGTTGGGATAATAAGACTTCATCCCATTGGCTCTTTGATAATATTCTTTAAAGTCATTCGGAAGCCTTATCCTTCGCCATTTTTCAAATGCTTCAATTTCATACGGACTTAATTTATCAACAGCTATTTCCTGATCATTCCAATAGACAATTAATCTTTCAATATTAGCTATAAGGTTATTTCTGGTGCTCATTATCTTTCCAAAATGTGGGTAATATCTTGAAATAGAGTTTAGTATTAGATGGCAGCTTACATAACATTAACTTGTGTCTCATTGTAAAATGCTTTAAACTTATGCGTTTCTGCACAAACAACAATGTAAGGTTTTGACCCATCCATTTTAAACGCTATGCTTACCCAATGGGTACCTAAGCCACTATCTGGATCATAAGGAATAATTCTAAGTAATTCATTAGCTGGCAAAACAAATGTATCCCCTATTGGCTCAAAAACGATTAACATACTTTCTTCATGACTATTTAAAAGCTTAAATCCTTCCATATATTAATTAAATAAAGTTAAAATCTCTTTTAATTGCTGAAAGCGTATGTATGCGCTAGGATTACTACCACTATACTGAGCTACCTGGAAGCTTTCACTTCAAGACTTATGGAGCAACGCTGCCTTTCAGCTCAGGAGATACCTCTCTATAAATTGATTGTTCCAGCATATCTGGCAAAATAGTAGACGCTATTTGCTTCAGTTCTTCATCAACAATTTTCTTATTTGCAGATTCACTTCTCAGCACTTTAAATGCTATTAGCTCCCATTCACTTAACGGAATGTTTAAGTTTTGGCGTTTAGCTTCAAGCTTCAGCAGCTCTACCACTATTCTAAGCTTTGTTGAATTCTCCCCATAAACATATGACCATTCCAAATGTGCAACTTTTTCTTTTGTGGACTTTATACCAGCAAATGCATGGTAAACACCATCCTTAAGATAGAACCAACTATCTTTACCGAATTTCAAATGAGGCAATCTAATATCCACAGAGCCAATTGGCTGTTTTCCTATAGTACCCCATTTGCCTTCTTTCCGTAAGGGAGGATTAAATGAAAGCACTTCCCCAAACAACCATTCCTGATTTAGTAAAACCGAGTAATCTGCAATGGGTTCATTACTGAAATAATCATAAACCCCCAAAATATTAAAATCTTGTTTCTGTTCGGTTAACATTAAAGTATTGAAGAATCTACAGTAAGCGTATTTATAACTGATCTGAAGAGGAAATTCTTCAAATGGGATATTATGTAATGGTATCCTGAAATAAGATACTTCTGAAACGTTTAAAACACTCATTATAACCTATGTTTTCCATAATTTTCAGTTCAATATAATTTTATATCACCCTGATCAACAGCATCCGATCACAAAGCACATTGCTGAATTCACGGTATGATCACAAGTATAATTTTGGATCATCATGAAGATATAAATTCATAAATTCCGTAAGATACATTTTCATTTGTTGCAAGTACAGAAAGTTGAATTCCCTCTTTCTTCCAACTTTCCCTTATTTTATAAATGTAACTATCCATAAATATTATTTCATCATCTCTAATACCTTGTTAATTTGTTCCAACCTTTTTTGGGGCTTATAATAACGCTGAAATAGAAAATACCATTATACTACTCTTCAGTCAATTCAATTAAATTAAAGTCTATAATCCTATCTGATTGAGATTGCTTATCTATAGATGGAATAAAATACTCCTTATTAAGTAAGCCCTGTATATCTTCCAGCTTATTATCATTAAAAATAAACATATTCCGTTGGTCTACTCTATAACGAGTACCGTCCTCTTTTATAGTTGAAATACCATTTCTATTACAATAGGCTGCAATTATTAAGCTTTCAAAGATATTTACAAAATCCGCCTTATTATTATTGAACAAGTGATTTGAGTCGTTCCAAATAATAAATCTCCCTTGCGGTTCTGTTTCAAAATTTAACAACAAATCATAAAGTGCATCTAATTTTGTGCCCAAATGATAACCTACCGGCAAACTTAAATTCACCTGATAAATAAAGGTCTCCAAATTGCTAATCGCTTTTCCAAATAGTGGAACGACTTCGTTACCCCCATTTCGGATCAAATATTGAGTGTAATTAGTAATAAACCAAATTAACCTATCCCGGTCATTCTCAAACAAAAGAAAGTCATTGATACAATTATTATTCATTAATAAATCATGCCAATTATCGACAGGCTCATTGATATTTATTTTGAAATGCTTAATGCTCATATTAGGGGGCAATTGTCAGCTTTTAAAGCTTACTAAATACTAAAATCTTTTATTAATCATTTAGGGGCTTAATATAAAAACCCTATAAAGGATAATCACATTTCCATGGATAAGTAAACTTGCCAATATCAATATTTAAAGAATTTAATATACTTATAAGTTCTTCTTCACTATTCGCATAAAATCTTTTCTGATTCAGCATATCTTCATCTCCAAAATACTCATCCACTTTATTAACATTAAGTTCAAATTCCAAAACTGTATATATACTTTTTGGAATATTTTTATCAATGGGTTTCTCTTTTGGTTGATAAATTGCAATCCATCTCCTAAGATGCTCAGAAGTTGATTTTAACTCTAAAGCTATATACTTTCCGCTTTTCAATCTATTATAGATTGCAAGATCAAATTTATTTTCCATATTTATTTTACAACAATAAAAAACCGCAGGAGTACTCTGCAGCTTTCCCATATCAAAGTGATAAATTACTCTTAAACTGAATGACACTCCAAAAAGTAATCATACTTTTCGAGCTCTAGCTTTTTACACAATATTTTTTCCACCTCCCCTCTTTGCCCTTCTCCAACAGGATATATTTTATAATACAAAGGATCACCCTCATAAGCAATCCAAATATTACTTAATATATCTAAATCTATCTCAATTACATATTCATCAACAAATTTGTCGCTTTGCTTCTCATAGTAGGCAATAACTCTTTCATTTTCCAACATAACATTCGAATTGATTTATTAATAATATTAAAACACTACACATTCTAGTTCTCCGTCGATCTTGTATTATCTGGTAGGATCATACTCTCCCTGATGTCTGCGACCTGTTTTATCATACATTTCAATTTTTCCATGTTGATAGTCCCATTCTAGAATCCTGCCATCTGGCAACCTCCATCTTTTCCTATTAGCTTTTGGTTTCTCTCGAATCGCATCAGGAAACCCCGGCAGGCTTTTCGGTGGTGGTATATACGCCGGTACGATCACTGGTCTTACAGGCGCATAATCACTACTTGGTTGTCCATAATTTTGCGGTAGAAATATAAGCATAATCACTAACAATATAGGGTTAGGGGCTGGAACAACTACTGATGGAAGCCTTACCCTAGGAAGTGGTATTGCAGGACCATTCAATGGTATACCCGGAGACATCGGTACCCCAGTAAGCGCAACACTTCCACCAGACGAATTTGAGGCACCTGCATTATTATTAGGTCTGTTATCATTACTTGACTTAACAGTAACAGTATTTAATTGAACCTGATCTGTAGCGGGATTAAAATCAGGCCATTGATCTGGCAAATCATTAGAAGAGATTATGGTATCTCCATACATATCGCTGTACTTAATTGGATTTAAATCCATCGAAGCGTAAGGACTTAACATAACATTGGACCTAGGATCAATCTGCCACTATCTGCCTATTTGTGGGTCAAGGTTACGATAGAATGCGTCATACTGATTAAGATCAAATTCTGATGTTTGCTC
The DNA here is from genome assembly GCF_040567655.1 of Chitinophaga sp. H8. Classification (NCBI taxonomy): domain Bacteria; kingdom Pseudomonadati; phylum Bacteroidota; class Chitinophagia; order Chitinophagales; family Chitinophagaceae; genus Chitinophaga; species Chitinophaga defluvii. The sequence continues at coordinate 138,468 of NZ_JBEXAC010000004.1, forward strand.
TATTCCATTATACTTCATCCGATTTTCCGGATAATTCTTTCCTTTCAGCGCATTCGCACTAATCCCCGCCATCGTCAACCCAAATGGATAACAATGTGTCTCCTCCTATCTCAGCTAGTTAATTAAATTCAGGTTTTCTTTTTTGTAACTGTCTTTATCCAGCAATTTCATCATTTCTGGGTTATGTAACTCAATCTGTTTTACGTTAAAAGAATTGATCCAATTTGGCGGAGTTATTGATGCCACGGAACAGAATACATAAATGGTATCATTACTTTGTTTATAGAAAAGTGGTGAAAACCCCTTAAAAATATAATCCGTATTCTCATTAGGGCCGACATTCTCGTCTCTATTAGTGGTTATATAAACAAGGCGATGATCAGCATTCATTCCCCATACCTTCTGCTTTATGAAAACAGAGGCCTCCTTATTGGTTGTTGTTATCTCAATAGTTTTATACTGGGTAAATGTGTCTTCTCCCGGAATATATATCCATAACGCTACCACTACAATTAAAACTAACAACAAAAGAAAAGTGATAAATACTTTGAGATAGTTCTTCATATTATTCTCTATTTTCTTGAAGTTTGTCAGCCTTTACCATTCTACCTGTATATTCCATTTCTCCAAACCATGGAGCTGGTCCATATTCGGTTTTAAACAGCGTTGATGGCTTCCAACCTGTACGGCTAAGGGCTGAAGAACCTGAAGACTGTGAGGTTTCTAACTGATCAAATTTATAGACAATGCCATTATCATCTGTGATTTGAAAAGTATCAAAATTTGAATTGGGTGTAATCTGCAATTTCTTCTTGGGGAACATTAGAAATTTCAGATCGTTTTCAAACTGTGGCCGTTTTAGCATAAATGAGCCAGAAGCCCCTAAGAGAGAATAATAAAACTCATCTGGCTGCCCATCCCGGCCTTGTTTTAGATAGGAGCCCATTATAATATCATTAAAAGTGTAAAAATCAGGATCATAGTTTTTGTATCCTGCCAATGCTTCATCAGCCACACCATATATAATTCTGTTCAACAATGGCTCTGCTAAAAGGCTCCAGCCTAAGCCTATTGCCCCACTTGTTTCACCGACCTTTATACCGGATGCCCTATAACTTATAGCAATGGGTATTTTAATATCCCCCTGCTGGATATCAAAAATCGGAAATGAAATTTCAGGAGTGCCTGTCACCATGTTAACAGGAGAACTTAAGGATTTTATAAGCTCAGCGGCTTGTGGAGTAATCGCTTTTAATTGATCCGTACTCTGTGCCATAATACTGGTGGAACACAGGCATACAAAGAAACTGTAAATAGGTAAAAGGAATGATCTCATTTTGGTTAACGCTAAAGTATAGGTAAATTAAATCGGGTCTACATACATTTGCAGGGATTCTACAAACAAACTCACATCGAGTATAAATATATATAAACATTTTTTAAAAAGAAAGATACTATCCTATTTTTATTGTTTTCAAAGCACCATGTTTTGAAGAGGAACCCTATCCACCCAAAAGTGCATTATAATACCACTCTAAGAAACATTTCTGAATACTCACTACATTTACACACAAAAGCGCACTACAATGCCTTTTTCAAAACAATATTAATGAAAAAGAAAGCACATTCTGCTATCGTCTTGTATAACCATGTACCTGCTGGCACATTGAAAAAACAAGGCAACCGATATTACTTTGCTTACCTCCCCGCCTACAAAGGAAGACCGGTAAGCATTACCATGCCTGTACGTACAGCTCCTTATGAAAGCAGTGCTTTGTTTCCTGTATTTATAAACATGCTCAGCGAAGGCGCTAATAAACGATTACAAAGTAGACTGCTTAAAATAGCTGAAGATGATTATTTTAGCCTGTTGCTGGCAACGGCACATACTGAAACCATCGGCCCTATTACAGTATCAGCTGTAACTCCTTCTTCGATATGAGCTTAACCATTATACACTGTCCACAAGATAAAAACTGCCTCTATCAGGTCACAAAAAAAGCGGGCGCATCAATGATACACCCGCTTTTTTATTTTTTTATCTCCTTACACTTCCATTGCACTCGCTGCAGCTTCATCTACAAACCAGTGTAATTCTCCGTCTTGCGGACGGATCAGTTGTGAAGGATATTGTTCTGCATTAAAAGTACCTTCAATCACGTTTTTCAGCGTCATCGCTTTCCCTTCGCCGGTGGCCAGGAATACCACGCAGGCGGCTTCATTGACGATCGGTGCAGTGAGCGTAATGCGGTACATATCCTGTGCCGGCAGGAAAAAGGCTTTTACCCAGGCCTTTTTCTCGTGTACTACTTCCGTACCGGGAAACAGCGACAAGGTATGTCCGTCATCTCCCATCCCCAGCAGTACCAGATCAAAGGTGGTTTCAGTGTTTTTAAAATAATGACGCAGGATGTCTTCATACTCTGCAGCGGCTACTTCCGGTGTAATATCCGTCCGCATTACATGAATATGCTCCGGCAATACGCCTACTTTATCCAGCAGCACTTCAAACGCCATACGGGCATTATTACGCGCATCTTCAAAAGGTACTGCTCTTTCATCTCCCCAGAAGAAATGGATCTTTTCCCAGGGGATCATTTGGTTATAAGGTGATTTTGCCAGGAGGGTATACAGCAGTTTGGGCGTACTACCACCGGAAAGTACCAGGGTAAAACGCTCCTGTTCCTGTAATACCTCCAGGATATAATTACTCAGCCATGCTGCCAGGTTTTCGCTCAGTTGCTGTGCGTCTTTTGCTATATGGAGTTCCATATTCTTATTGTTTAATTGCTAATCTACCGGTTTTAATACAGCGAATCCTGTTATACCTTTTCTATTTAGCAGAGGAAGGTACGTTGATCCAGCTATGTCCGTCACGGGCAATGAGTGCATCTGCATCTCCAGGACCCCATGAATCAGGTGCATAGTTGGGGAAATCCTGCGGCGCACGGTTTTCCCATGTTTCCAGTATAGGCATGATCACTCTCCAGGCAGCTTCTACCTGATCCCCACGCATAAACAGGGTAGCATCTCCTTCCATAACATCCAGTAACAGGGTTTCATACGCTTCCGGCGCATGATCTCCATTAGCTTCATCATAGTTGAAGGTCATATCTACAGGATCCAGCGTCATCGTCTGACCAGGGCGCTTGGCCTGGAAGCGGATACTGATATCCATTTCCGGCTGTATGCTGATGGTAAGACGGTTGGAGCGCCAGGTTTCGGCAGATTCAGGCGGGAAGGCATAATGCGGTGCTTCCTTGAACTGCAGAGTGATATGCGTATCCTTCTGATGCAGGAACTTACCGGTACGTACATAGATAGGTACGCCCTGCCAGCGCCAGTTGTCAATATAAAACTTGGCAGCGGCATAAGTGTCGATATTGGAGTTAGGATCTACCCCTTTCTCTTCACGATAGCCTACCACTTTTTCTCCCTTTTTCCATCCACCGGAATACTGGCCGCGTACTGCATATTCGTGTACGTTTTCTTTGCTGATACGACGGATTGCATTCAATACATCTACCTTCTTATTCCGGATCTCGTTGGCATCAAAAGATACCGGTGCTTCCATCGCAATCATACATACCAGCTGCAGGATGTGGTTCTGCACCATATCACGCAATGCCCCGGCATGTTCATAATAGCCACCCCGGCCTTCCAGGCCCACACTTTCTGCGGCAGTGATCTGGATATATTCGATATAGTTCCGGTTCCACAGCGGCTCAAACAATGCATTGGCAAAACGTAAGGCCAGGATGTTCTGTACCGTTTCTTTACCCAGGTAATGATCAATACGGAAGATCTGTTCTTCGGAGAACATACCGGACAGCAGCTTGTTTAATTCATGCGCACTTTCCAGGTCGTGTCCAAAAGGTTTTTCCAATACAATGCGGGTGCAGTTCTTATCATTACAGAGGTTAAGCGATCCCAGCTTGGTAGCAATGGCAGGTACCAGTTGTGGTGCTACTGCCAGGTAAAAGATCACATTGGGATGTACGCCCCACTCGCTTTCCTTTTCCTTTACCAGGTCGGTGATCTGGGAATAGGATTCCGCCTGCTCTGCGTCCAGCTGCAGATATGAAACATGTTTGCTGAAATCCTTCCAGTGACCATTCTGTTCTCCCTTACGGCGGGAAAATTTGCTGATCCCTTCCAGCAAATGTGTACAATAAGCTTCGTCGGTATACGCACTTCTTCCGATGCCGGCAATAGCAAATTGCTCCGGCATCCACTCATCTAAAAAGAGGTTGTATAATGCAGGTGTAAGTTTCCGGTAATTTAAATCGCCACTGCCACCAAAGATGAACAGGATGGAAGCAGGTGGGCGTTTATGAGTTTGCATAAAAAATGAACTTTAGTGTTGATGCCACTCCGTATGAAAAGTGCCTGAAATATCTGTACGTTGATAAGTATGCGCACCAAAGTAATCACGCTGTGCCTGTACCAGGTTGGTAGGCATACGTTCACTGCGGTAGGCGTCGAAATAAGCCAGTGCCGACATAAATCCTGCTGCGGAAATACCAGCCTGTGCGGCCTGGGATACTACCGAGCGGGTGTTAGCTTCCACGGACTGTACCAGGTAAGCTACGCTTTCATTCAATAATATATTGGGCAATGCAGGTGCCTGCTGATATGCTTGTGTAAATACTTCCAGCAGGGAAGAACGGATAATACAGCCGCCTCTCCATACTCTTACTACTTCCGGCAACGGAATTTCCATGTTCAGGTCTTTGGAGGCCTGGTACAGCATGGCCAGTCCCTGCGCATAGCTGATGATAGTGGCGAAGTACAGGGCATCATGCACCTGCTTGATCCACATTTCCGCAGGCGTATGTACGGCCTGGGTAGCTGTTTTATACAAGGCAGCTGCCTGTATGCGTTCGTCTTTGTAACCGGATACGGTACGCATCGCTACCGCAGTGTCGATCACCGGTACTGCCACCGGCAGCTCCATCGCATCCTGGGAAGTCCATTTACCAGTACCTTTGGAACCGGCTTTATCAGAGATCACATCTATTAAACGCTGGCTGGACTTATCATCCGGTTGCAGGAAAATATCTTTGGTAATTTCTACGAGGAAAGATTGCAATACCCCTTCATTCCAGCTTTTGAACACGTGGTGCAGCTGGTCATTGTCCAGCCCGGCACCCTGTTTCAGCAAAGCATAACTTTCGCTGATGAGCTGCATGATAGCATATTCAATACCATTGTGCACCATTTTCACATAATGACCGGCGCCTTCCTTACCCAGGTAAGCTACACAGGGGGAGCCTTTTACTTTGGCTGCAATGGCTTCCAGCATAGGCTGTACCAGTGCATAAGCTTCCTGATCGCCGCCCGGCATAATACTTGGACCGGTACGGGCGCCCTGCTCTCCACCGGAAACGCCGATACCCATAAAATGAATCCCTTTTTCGCGCAGGTATTTCACCCGGCGTAAGGTATCTGTATAGTGGGAGTTGCCACCATCAATCACCACATCCCCCTGCTCCAGTAATGGCAACAGTGCTTCGATCACCTCATCCACCGGCTTGCCTGCAGGCACCAGCATCATCAATTTGCGGGGGCGTTGTAATTGCTGCACCATCTGCAGCAGTTCAGGAACGCCTTTAACCGTAGTGCCGGCAGTAGCTGCGGCTTCCAATGCGGATGTCTTGGCTGTGTCTTTATCAAATCCGATAACAGAAAAGCCGTGATCTGCCATGTTGAGTAACAGGTTTCTGCCCATTACCCCCAGGCCAATCATTCCAAAATCAAATAAGCTTTGTGCCATATAATGAGTCGCTTAACTAAGAAGGTGTAAAATTAGGTATTTAGGCCGAATTTCTTCCGGCATTAATGATCCCGAAGGAGCATCGCATCACGAGTTTTTCATATACTTCCTTCCACTTACCGTTGCCGGCGTGCTCTTCCTGCTCCCGGATCCTGGCCAGCGCAAACTGCTGGGCGGTAAGCAAGGGAAGTACAATTCTTTCCCTCATCTGGATGGAAAGGTGATCAATAGGACTGCCGGCCATCAGGTCTGACTGACCCGACAAGCGGAGCAGATATTTTTTAGTGAGTTCAAATTCATCATAGATCATATTCCACACTTCGCCATACTGCGGATGCCTGGCCAGATAAGCGGTAAGCGGGAAATAGCTTTTCTTCATCGCCATTTCACAGTTGTCCAGCAAGGTTTTGAAAAAGAGAGAATGATCATACAGATTTTGTACCGCTTCCCATTTGCCGGCTTTATCTAACTGCTCCAAAGCAGTTCCTACGCCATAATAACCGGGTACATTCTGCTTCAGCTGGCTCCAGGCCCCCACATAGGGCACTGCACGCAGGTCGTTGAGATTCAGCTTGGCAGAAGCATTCCGCTTGGACGGACGGCTGCCGATATTCGCTTCTGCATAATAACGCAGCGGACTGGCATGATCCAGGTATTCGAGGAAATAAGGGTGCTCTTTCAGCTGGAGAAAAGACTTATATCCTTCATCGGCCAGCAACTGTAAGATGGTCTCATCTTCTTCAGACATCGTGGTTTTGCGGGAAGAGAATAACTCGTTGGCAATACCGGCATGAATGAGCTGCTCCATGTTGTACTGGGCGGCATCCACCGTACCAAAATTAGAGCTTACGGTTTGTCCCTGGATAGTTTGTTGTATTTCCTGGTTGGCAATATTGCGGCCCATGGAAGCATAAAACTGATGGGTTTTTCCTCCTCCCCGTGCTGGAGGACCTCCCCTGCCATCAAAAAACACCACATTTACACCATATTCTTTGGAAACACGGGTTAATTCTTCCTTCGCTTTATAAATACTCCAGTTGGCCATCAGGTAACCACCATCTTTGGTGCCATCTGAAAAGCCCAGCATAATCGTTTGTTTCTTTTGCCGCTGCTCCAGGTGCGTACGGTATGCTTCATTCTGATACAAAGCACGCATCACTTCTCCGGCATGACGTAAATCGTCAATGGTTTCAAATAAAGGCACAATGTCAATATGCAAGGTCTCTTTCTGCCAGCCGCTCAGTAAAAACATGCCATACACTTCCAGCACATTTAAAGCGCTGGTAGTATGACTGATAATATACCGGTGACAACCATCTTCTCCATTGGCTTCCTGTATCAGCTTTATACTGGCAATGGTTTTCAGGGTATCCCTGTGCAACTCATTTTCCAGTACCGCAGGATCTATAGGACCTGGAATATGGAGCAGGGCAGCCATTTTCTGCACCTCATTCAGTGATTTATAATCATCAGGTAAAGCATTGGTTTTAGCAGCTACGGCATCCAGCAGCGGACGGTGTACCGAGCTGTCCTGGCGGATATCCAGGGAAGCAAAATACAACCCGAATATTTCCACTTTGCTTACCAGGTTATCCACAAGGTGCACAAAGAGGCCGTTGTGGTCCTCCATGATGGTATGACGGATACCTGCCAACGTGTCCAGGATTTCCTGTTTGCTGATATCTACCTTATGACCAGGTATAAATAAGTTGCCGTAAAGTTTGTTTTCCAGTACACTCAGCACATTTTCCACCCCTTTAAAGGTGAGCCTGCGCCGGAGCTTGCGTACATCCTGGTAATAACACTTGATAATAGCCCCACGGAGCGCATTGGCCACTTCCAGGGTGATATTTGCATTCACAAAAGGATTACCATCTCTGTCGCCACCAGGCCAGAAGCCCATGCGGATCAGCGCATTGCTGGTGCTTACGGCTTCGGGGAACTGCCCCTTAAGGTAAGCCATAATGCGGCCTGCGGCCTGGTAAAAGATATTTTCCAGGAACCAGATCAGGCTCACCGCTTCATCAAAAGGGGTAGGCTTTTCCTTTTTAAAGAAAGGCGTTTTTCCTAATTGTTGCAGGTACATATTGACCTGTGCCGTATTATCGCTCACCAATGCCTTAGACAGGTCATTGATAATGCCTAGTACTTCACCAGGATAAAATTGGGTGGGATGGGCCGTTAATACGAGGCGAACGGCAAAATCCTTCAGTTTCTCCGCCAGTTCATCCTGCGCTTCTTCCTGCACCACTTCCGCCTGCAGGTGCTTCAGGCTTCCGGATCCGTTGATATCGCGGATATGACGAAAAGCAGCATCTTCCAGGGCATCGAATAACACCACCTGCCTTTCAGAGTATTGTACGAAGCGGAACAAAAGATCTATCTTCTTCTGCTCGTCTTCATAGGTAGTATATTGTTTGAAAAAGGAGTCCATGATTTCTACCGGACTCAGCCCTTTTGCATAACCTTCTTCACAATGCAACAGGAATAAAGAGAGGAAAACGCCTGTTTTTTCTACGCGATGAAATGGTAATGAAGTAAAAAGACTGTTGTATAGCTGAAACTTTGTCCCTACCAGATTCTTGAACTGCTGAAGCGTATTGTTAACCGGTGCTTCCATACTAATTTACTTTTATATACCATGACTATACCACTAATCGGCCGTTAAAATACTCATATTCCAGCGGGTATGCAAGTACGGCCTGGTTTTTGAGGCAGGCGCGGCCGCATCTCAGCGCATACAATAGCCTATAGGCGGGCCATTGCGCCAATAGTCAGATTTACGTTAAACTTACCACCTCCCTGCTGCATCGCCTTATTATCATACCCTATTGCCTTTCTTTTAACCCAAACGTTCGCAAGCATAATACTTCTTTTCCAACTGCTTTCTACCGGGGCAACGCCATGTCTTCCCCGGGGATGCATCGCCATTTCTCCAAGGATAATGCCATGATACGCCATAGATATTTCATAGATATCCCGTAGATATCCCGACTATACCTATTGTCGGGACATCTACGGGATATATACGGGACATATACGGAACATCTACGGGATATCCCTATGGAAACGTAGTATCATGGCAGGTTTCACCCTGATTTATCGATAAGCAGGTTCGGGCCGTGCAATGCTTTATAATAATTACCATGACATTATACATGAATATTATATAGCATAACTCAAAAGCACTGATCAGGCAAAAAAAATCCCCGCTGAAGAAACAGCGGGGAATTATCCATGAAAACCATATCAAACAATGGATGATTCCACGTATCACGGCACACGACAGATATATGGGATGATTGCCGTGGCCGGGTTAGGTGTAAACTGTATATCCCGTTAACCCAATATGCTATTCCTGCAAACGGAAATTGATCGGCAGGTTAAACTGCACGGACACATTCTGTCCGTTTTGGCGGCCCGGTTTCCACTTGGGCATAGATTTCACCACCCGCATTGCTTCTTCTTCCAGACCGGCCCCTTTATGCGCACCTACCGTTTTTACATCTTTGATATTCCCTTCATAGTCTACCACAAACTGTATAAACACCGTACCTGACACGCCATTCTTCTGGGCTACATGCGGGAAACGGGTGTTTTTGCTCAGATATTTCTTCAAAGCCTCCTGCCCACCTGGAAAAGAAGGACTGATTTCTACGAATATGAATACTTTGTCTTTATCTACTGGTTCCGGAACGGTTACCACTCCGGTACCAGTACCTGAGGTTAGTAAATCAGATTCCACTCCATTCACATCATCTCCGATGGTATTGCTTAAACCAATCGCTTTATTGCCGATATCACTGTTCTTAGGTGGCTCTTCTTCAGGGGGCACTTTATCATCCGGCACTACGGCCAGCGTAGTAACACGAATAGTAGATTTTACCGGAGCAGCTGCCGCAGGAGGTGGTGGTGGCGGAGGTATTACTTTGGTTTCCGGAGGTGGCAGTTCTGCCATTGGACGAAGAATAACATCCGGCTTAATTCGTACATGCATTTCCGATGCCATCAGATGATTATTGACTACATAACTTCCAACAAACAATAACGCAATAGCGGTAGTCCCTAAGATTGCGTTGCGTACGCGTTTATCATAGCGCCGGCGTAAATCATAAGCGCCATAATCTTTGTTCCTGCCATCAAACAGGATGTCGAGGAAATCGTTTCCTGAGATTTTAGTTGCGTTCATGGGTATATGTTTCTATATAGATGTGAACGCAATATTTTTTCCATAAAAAAAGAGGGTGTTTTTTCAAACACCCTCGCTGGCACTGGGAACCTTACCTGGCAAGCAAGTGGCTCCTTTTATCATAAAAAGGTTTTCAATAGCAATATCTTTTCAAAGCAATATTGCTTTTATAAAGCCATGTTACGATGAGCATCCTGTTAATAATATCATACGGCACTACAGTTATACTGAGAAAAATGCCAGGTGGATGCGGGTAGACACGTTACTGAAAAATTTACCACCAATAAATTTGCAGCGTGCCTTCCCCGCAAGCCTGACCGGGCATTCATTACAGCCTACAGAACATTAATTTCTTTACATATGGCCAGCTACATCCGCAGCAAGCCTGATCAGTGGAATGGAAACAGGTAGTGATGGTGGCAGTAGTTTTTATTAGTCTACTGAATTGGTAGACAAATATACATCAGGATTTATTAATTCCAAATAGGTTCCCTTCTTTTTTTTAAAAAATACCGGTAATAGCAAAATTAGCTTATAACGAGCAGGTTACGAGGCGGGTTATCGTTGTTGGCAACGATTTAGTATTGGTGAAAAAAAACACCTGCAAGTACTGACCTGCAGGTGTTTCATTATTTTTTGCCGGGCCGAAGTGTTCTGTTACGTCTAAATAAACGATAGAAGTTCAGCTATTCCCGCGTTTTCAAAATGTAATCGTAAGCCCTCCGTCAACAGTGATAACAGATCCTGTTATATAGGTAGCATCGGGACCGGCAAGGAAATAGGCAACGCCTGCCACTTCCTCCGGCAATCCCGGCCGCTTCAAAGGCAGATGATCGTATTTTACATAGTTATCATTAAACCATGTGGACTTCAGTTCGCTTTCTCCATTTTCCTTTATAGACATCGGTGTATCAATGAATCCCGGGGCGATGGCATTGGCCAGTATTTGTCTGTCTGCCAGTTCCAGGGCCAGCGATCTTGTAAATTGGGCTATTGCCGCTTTGGCCATTCCATAAGCAGAACTGCCTTTCTCAACCCGATCCTGGTGAATAGATGTGAGATGGATGATGCGCCCTCCTTCCGTCATCAATGGCACCAATGTTCTGCAACTTTTTACGGTACCGTATAGCATGACCTGCAGGGAATTGTCCCAGGTATCAAAATCATTCTCCAATACCGGGAAGCTTTCAGAGATGCCTATGCTGTTTACCAGTACGTCTATATGATCAATACCATGATGCCGCAGCTCTTCGAGCAAACGTACATGGTGTTGCTCATTTCTTACATCAAACTCAATAGCCAGATTCAATTCGCCTTTCAGGCTTTTTCCGACTGCTTCCGCTTTATGTTTATCAGATGATGCCACTATTACCCGCCAGCCTTCTTCAGCAAACCGGTGGGCGGTAGCTTTACCGATTCCTGATGAGCCACCCAGAACAATGACCGTTTTATTTATGCGCTGTTTCATTAATATGTAGCCCTCCCTCCTGATATATCGTAAACAAATCCTGTTGAAAAACTATTTTCTTTTGAAACGATGAATGCAACCATTGCGGCTACTTCTTCCACTGTGCCCAGGCGCCCCATGGGGATCTTGCTGGTCATATATGCCAGTTGTTCCGGGGCGGTATCTGCATTCATGGGTGTTTTGATCACTGCCGGCGCCAGGCCGTTAATGGTGATTCCTTTATCGGCAAACTCTTTGCCCAGTCCCTTTACCAGCCCTATTACACCAGCCTTGGTGGCGGAATACCCGGCCATAAAGGGATTGCCTTCTTTGCCTGCGATGGATGCAATTAACAGTACGCGTCCGTAGCCGTTGGGGACCATGTGTTGCAGTGCATATTTGGCCATCAGGAATGCTCCGCGCAGGTTTACCGCATATACCTTATCAAAATCCTCCGTTTTATAATCAAGGATGGATGTATTGGTGGCACCTACAATGCCTGCCGAATTAACCATGACATCCACTTTCCCGAATGCCTGTATCACAGCTTCAAACGCGTTTATTACATCCTGTTCATGGGCTACGTCAAGCCGCCATCCTTTTGCATCATATCCCGCTGCGGTGAGTTCGCTAACGGTGGATTGTAACTTTTCTTCATTCCTGTCAAAAAGCGCCAACCTGGCGCCACCAGCGGCCAGCCGCTGTGCGATAGCTTTTCCCAGTCCATCGGCTCCGCCGGATATCACCGCTACCTGCTGCTTAAATTGTGCTGTCATATGTTATAATAAATTGGGGGTTTGATAGAGTATCTTTCCGTTCACTTTAATTTCGGTGTTCACCAGATATTTACGAATACGTTCCGGATCTACTGTCAGCCCCAATCCTGGTTGGTCTGGCACATGGACGGTGCCATGCTCGTTTATGCTCAACTGGTTGGCAGTGATGTCCAGTGCCAGTTGTTTGGGCTCAAAAGGATATTCACAGATAATATCATTTTCAAGCCCTGCATAGGGTTGCAGCGATGCGCTTAATGCCAGGTGTGAAGTAAATGTGTGATTAACATAAGTAATTCCCCTGTTTACGGCCAGCTCCGCTACCCGTTTGGCGGCCGTAATTCCACCTATTCTTCCGGTATCAATTTGTACGAACCGGAGACCTGCATGATGGATCATGGCAGCCGCCTGTACAAAATTGTTACATCCCTCACCGGCCGCAAGCGGTACCTGTGGCTTGCTTCCGGCTAACTGGCTATAAGCATCCAGCGCCATATTGGCAAAAGGTTCCTCCAGCCAGTAGGCATTTATTTCTTTGAGCGCCTGCAGCCGCGCTGTTGCAGCCGTTACATCTTCTCCCCAACAGGTGCCAATGTCAATCATCAGGTAATGCTCTTTACCTAATCCTTCTCTTGCTGCCCGGAAGTGAGCTTCATCAACTGCTGCGGTACTACGCCCGATAGGGCCCCATCCAAATTTAACGGCCTTGTACCCGGCGTTCCGGGCCTGTACAGCCTTTTGATAAGTTTCCTCTGCGGTATCGCCAAACAACTGCGATGCATAAGGTACTTTGGAATGGGCCTTTTTATATCCGAGCAGCTTGTAAACAGGTTCGTTTAAGCGCTTTCCCAGCAGGTCCCAGAGGGCGATATCAATACCGGATAACGTATGATCTGCCTGCAATAGATCGAAACTGTTTTCGTGTACCTTTTTGCTGATCTTTAAAATATCGCCGGGCGTATTTAATTCCATCCCTTCTACAGATGCTTTCACCGGTTTACAAGCGCTGTGCGACATGGGGCATACATAAGCGGCAATAGTGGGCAAGGGAGCGGCCTCGCATTCTCCCCAACCTTCCAGTCCACCTGCGCGTACGCGTACCAATGCCGCATCCTGGCTGCCGTCACCAATGTCCAATACCTCCGGCATACTTAAATAAAAAAAGTCTATGGATTCAATTTTCATATATTACCTCCTGCATAAATGGTTATTGAAGTATTAATTGCTGCGCCTGGTTCCAGTACAGAACACTGGCCCGCCGCGGCGGCCTCCTTTACACTGACCGGCATAGCGGTTGCCGGCTCCAGGATAGCCGTGTAATGATCCCTGAACTGACCGTAAGAAGCAAAATACCACTGATAAGGAAACACCGCTTTATCATACTGATAACTGAAACGATGATCGCCTCCGGCGGATATCATGGACATCTTGCCTTCTTCTGCTCCTGACAGGTAAAAGAAATCCATGGTCTTGTTTTGAGGTGGCACTACTGATACATTTACCTGCTCAATTTCCGGCCACGCAAACTTTCCCGCTGTTGGAAAACGTGATGATTCAGGGTAAACAATTTCTCCGGTGGTAGCAGATGTTTCCAGCCGGTCGCCTGTTGCAATCTGTAAAGCGGCGTGCAGTTTCCATAGGAAATGCCTTACGGCGCCGCTGGTATTTTTGATCTTGTACGTGACATCAATGCCAGGGGCTTCTTTTTGCAGCGAGATTATTTTCTGATAAGATAGCCCGCACCGGGGAAGCATTCCTGTTAAGATGACCCGGTCCTCCTCAATGATATGCTCCAGCGCTGTGGTCCATAGCTCTCCATGATCAGGATACACAATGCCGTTTACTTCTTCCGGGATGTCGTTGGGAATCAGTTCATCAATGCCTCCCCAGAAATTGCTGTCATAATCTGCGCCAGGCGCGAGCTTTTCCAAGGTCAACGATTTGTTATGCCACAAAAACTCCTTTGCCAGTTGCTGATTGTATATACTTGTGAACTTACCGCCTAATGCGGGAGCCAGCTCCACGCGCAGCAACCCATTCTCCAGCACCAGTAAAGAAAGTCCGTTCTGTTGACGTTGCGTTATCATCGGCTTGTTTTTTTACGGTGAACAAAACCGGGTAGCAATTCGCTCAGCAAATCTGTTTGCGGATAGCTGAAACCCAGGTGCTGCCGGTATCCTTCGGCATATTGCTTATCAATCAACTGACCGTTACGCGCAGAAAAATTTTTCATCAACAACACAAACTCATCTACTTTGGAAATGGCACGTAGCCAGTCGCGCTGGCTCTCGTGGCAGCACAGCATTTGCTCTTTGGTATCCATTATGCTGGAAATATCTACCAGTATATCGCCGGTTATTTCGGCGCCCAACCGGTCTTTCCCCTGAACCGGATCTGCATAATACAGGTGTGGAACGCTGTGTAAGACCGGCTGATCAGGAATGTCGATATTGGGAATGGTAGCACCCATACAAGCCGTTTGTGCCAGCTGGCTGGTTATTTCGTGATCCAGCATATAATCATTCGGGCTGGCGGTAATAACCAAAGAAGGCTGTACCCGGCGAAATAACGCAATCACCTTCAGCAGGGTGGGCTTATCATACATGATAAAAACATCTTCCGACTCCATACACGCGTGGGTTCCGTTGATCACCGCTGCCGCTGCTGCGGCTTCTTTTCTGCGAACAGCGCTGATCTGTTCCGCATTGAGCACTGTTGATCCCGCCTGTCCGGGCGTCATGGTGGCAATGACCACTTTCCACCCGCAATGGGCCAGCAACGCCAGCGTACCGCCGCTTAAAATTTCTGCATCGTCCGGATGTGCCATCAGGCATAATACCGTTTTATTATTTGTTGTATCGTGTAGCTCCATTGTGTATGCTTAAAACCTTACCATAAAATGATATAAAATAGCGTATAGATAACCGCAATCAATCCCCACCACAACCCGACAGACTGCCACCATGGCCGCCGGGGCTCGCCTTCAGGGAGCTTTAAAAGTTTGGGCGTCCATAAGTAGGACCGGATCTCGCTGAGTTCCCGGGGTTTTGTATTTAAGCTCACCACAATCATTAACAGCGCGCAGAAGAACTGGGTAATACCGCCGGTCACATAAAAATTCGTGAGACTGTATGCCTTGATGGTTTCCGCAGAAAACAGACCGGGTATGACCAGCAACTGAATAAGCGCGCCTAGTGGAATGCCCGCAACCATTACGGTTAAAGCGGCTGTGGGCGTAGCCTTTTTCCAGAACATGCCAAATAAAAAGCAGGTGGCAACAGGTACGGCCAGGTAAGTAGAGAGCGATTGAAAATACAAAAAGATGCCTCCGAAACGCTCAATCACCGGCGCATAAAGAATACTGAACACCATCAACGTAAGAGTGGTTAATGCTCCAATCCTTACCAGTTTTTTATCATCCGCTTCTTTATTGATCCATTTTTTATAAACATCATACGTAAACAGCGTGGATATGGAATTGAGAAAAGCGGCTGTTGTAGACATGACCGTGGCCAGTGTACCAATCAGCACCAGCCCTTTTAACCCTGCAGGAATGAGATTGTTGATCAGCAAAGGATAGACGCTGTCCACTTCTCCGGGGGATATATGAAATTCGCTATGCCCAGTAAAAGCCAACGCCCTGGCTATCATACCCGGGAAAATTTCAATGAAAGGCCGGAACAATACAAATATGGCAGCCAGCACAATCGCCATGCGCACATCCCATTCTGTTTTTGCACCAAGACCTCTTTGTACCAGCGCCTGGTTGATACAGGAGTAGAATAACTGCAGGTTAAACAGCGAAAATAAAACAGCGTGCCACGGCATTACAGGCGTATCCGCCGGCTGCATCAGGTGAAATCCTCCCGGGGCGTGTTTCATAACATCGCTCCAACCATTATCTAATTTTAAATATCCCAAAACAAAGAGGATGGCCCCGGCGGCAAATACCAGCATAAAATCAAACACCGCAGCGTTGATCACGAATTTCATTCCGCCATACATCGTGTAAGCGCCTGCTATTATGCCCAGGATCAGCACGCCTAACCATACCGGCACACCGTAAATGCCCTGGAAAAGTTTTGCCCCGCCATATAATACAACAGATAAATTCAGCAGGATGTAACTCAATAATAATAAAACGCTAAAAATATTCTGACTCCTCACATCAAACCGGAAACCCAGGTACTGCGGCATTGTCATAATATTATTGCGCAGGTAAAGCGGGAAGAAAAAGAAGATCAACGCGCTGTACACCACAATGGCGATCAGATATGAATTCACCAGTGGCAATCCTACAAGGTATCCCATTCCATTCATCCCGATCAACTGTTCAGGATTTAATCCGGATGCCACGTAAGCGGCGCCTATGGCCCAGAACGGGAGCGTTCCTTTTGACACGAAATAATTCGCAGCGGTGCCTTTCTTACCACGCCCGGACCATAATCCTACTGACAGGATCAGTATAAAGTATCCTGCGATCGTTAAAATGTCTAGTGTATTTGTTGTTCCCATCGTATAGTTTACATCTTTTTCAATACTACAACATGGCAATTTGTTTTAGTCTGCACGTTTAACGTGACGCCCTGTTGTTCATCCGCTTTTATCTGCCGGGAACCGGCCGGCTCCCATGCATGATCATATACTGCCAGTGACCAGTTGCCCGAAAGGCCCTGCAGCCGGGTGGCTGTATGATTATTATATGCATTGATGATTGTAATGGTATTTACATTTTCCACTTCCACCATCCCGGTTACGGCTTCAAAAAAACCGATGAAGACCTGTTGCTCCCCTTTTGTATACAACACGGCAGAGGGAGGAGTCGGCAACAAAGGTTTCATTTTCCCCATCACCAGATCTCTTTTGTTTTTTTCATAGAAGGAGAGCCAGGCTTTTATTATACGTTTATGCGATGCCGTGAGCAGGTTCAACAATGATGCAAAGAAAGGAACGCCCGCCATCACAATGCTGGACATATGCCTCGCTACGTTGATATCACTTTCTGAAACAGGCCAGCTGGTACTGCACGCATGCGTTAATATACCGTCGCCAAGGCTTTTTAAGTAAAGCACATCTCGCCGGTTCATATTATAATCCTGTGGTACATCCTGCGGCCACATGTGGGTACAAAACGATTTTGCATTGAGGTTCGCAGATCCCCGGCGAAGTACTATCACTGCATCTGGCTGAATGGCTATTGCTTTTTCGTATAGCTTCTTCATGAGATGCGTATAGGCGGTATGCACGTTGTCATGAAGTATTTCAGGTCCCTTTACCGGATCGGGCTTTTCCGGGATCTCCAGGAAATCATAAAACATACCGTCTATCTTGTAATAACTAAACAGGTACTCCCACGCATTCAGCAGAAAGTCTTCCACTGGTTTTAGTCTTGGGTCGAGATAGGTAGTTGGTTTCCCGTCTACTTTCAGCAGGCAATTTTCCAGTTTCTTCCGGGAGTTTGCATTCACGCCCATCACTAACGGGGCCACACGCAGAATGATCTTCATCCCTTTGAGATGCATCTCATTGATCAATTTTTCGGGATCCGGAAAACGGTCTTTATTAAAATAGTAATCCCCGTCTTCATCAAGATGATAACTCACTCCTTTCCTGGTATTCCAGCCAGCGTCAATTTCAATGGTGGTGACTCCCAGTTCCCTTGCCAGCCGGGCATCTTCAAGTAGCATTTCCTGGTTGATGTCGCTTGCATGGGCGTACCAGGTTGACCATGCGGGGTTCAATGCCCAGGCGCTGGTTTTTCTCCTGCCGTCAAATCCGGTGAAGCGATCGGCGGCTTTGCTATAGTTGATCAACGATTGAAACCAGGAGATGTCCGCATCTGCTTCCGCATACAATCCATCTGCAAATTCCGTTACCTCATTGTGTTCATCGAATATTCTTTCCAACGATACGCTTGCATATTTATTTGCGATGCCTGGCGCTTCGCCACCTTCATTACCCAGGTAGGTGGTGCCCCGGAGCGTAGTGCATTGCACCTGATCCAGCAAGCCTAGTGTAAAGGTATTAGCACCGTCTGTCTGCTGCATCCAAATGACCGGTTGATCAATTTCGGCCCGGCTATGTGCAATAAAATCATATGGTAGATCAATCTGGTAGTTTTGCTGCATCATGGAGCCAGGGGTAAAGATCTTGTACACCCCTGACTGGCTGGTATTGCATGCTATTTTATATGCATGCATACGGAAATGAGCTTTGTCTTCTCTCCGGATATTAAATTGAACAATTGCGGATCTTTTCCCGTTTTCTTTTACTGCTATCTGCAATATGTAGCCGTTACTCCGGTAAGTACCCTGAACGCTATCCGCTATTGTGTTTTCCTTTATCCATTTTCCTGCTGCGGGTTCCAGCGTCCAGTTCATTTTGAAACTACCGCGTAATAGTTTCCAGCTGATGTCTTCGGACGGAGCCGGCAAATGCCGGGGCTTGGCCAGTGGCCGGTTTTGACCAGGTGCAGCTAATACCAGTCCGCTGCCTGCCGCCACTGCAGCAGTAGTTCCGCCTAAGTTCCTGATAAAGTTTCTTCTTGTAATTCCCATGCAACTATTCAAATGCTTTCATTAATACTGTACAACTATCCTGGCATCGCCGGTAAACCCGTTTATGGTGATCATTCCCGTCTTTTTATCATAAGTGCCCCCGGTAACGGTCACAGGTTCTTTCCCTTCGGGATGCGGTAAACGGATCGTTACTGTTCCCGGTTTCCTCGTAAATGCTCCGCCGATGGCAGCTTCTATAAAGCCCTGGTTGACGTGCGAAACAGCTTTTACATTCAGTTTGCCGAAGTAACTGCGTACACCGTCTAATACAATAGCTTGTCCATCTTCGAGCCATTTTTTCGGAATGGTTTTGAATAAATTCAAAGTATCGTTGTTTTCCATGTACAACATCCAGCGGGTTTCCATCAAAAACCAACCTTCTTCATGTGTTTTATGCGGACTAACCTTATACATATGTTCCCAGAAAGTATAGGTTTGCCTGTCTGCGTGCGCCGATACGGTATGGTAATAAGTATTCAGGAAAGGCTTTACCATACCCAGCCTGGCCTGCAGCCAGTTATGCCGGCTGTAATAAGGCTGGCTAAAGGCGGCGTTGCCCTGGTAAAAAAGCTCGCTGTGATAACGGAGCATACTTTCAGCAGCAGGTTCCGAAGGATCCAACACTTCACAGAAGACCAGGTATAAGGGTCCCAACAGTGCGTCGGGCGCTGTAAAAGTTCCATGTGACCAGAATGCTTCGTGTTTTTGATAAAAAGCCCTTATACCATCGGCCTCTGTCCACGGCGGCGCCGTAGGGCACCAGGTGCCGTCGCCTAAGGGCACAACCGGCGATAACCCCATGGCATTAAAAAAAGACTGCCTGATATCTGCTTTCCAGGCATCCGCCTCTGACCTTATCTGTTTATACGCGGTTGGGGCTATTTCCTTTAAGATCTCCGCCGCCCGGTTCATTCCCAGGTATGCATACCCGTTGAGCATAAATTGGTGAAAATGATCTTCCGGATCGGCCACTTTCCCATCGATCATACCATATCCTCTTCCTTTGAGCGCTTCTTTTTTATTTTTATTCCGCCATTCGAGCAGGTAGTTACAGGATTTAAGTAGTTTGTCCTTCACGCTCCGCGCCCAATCCAGGTCCCGGGTATATCTGAAATATTCCCCGATATTCCATAACGCAGCGCCTGTTTCCACCATATAACCGCCAAAATTCTGGATGAAGCCATCTTCATGCTGTTTATCTAAAAAATAGTTGAGAGAACGTTTGGCTTCTTCCGTTTTCCCCATGGACGCATAAAATTGAATAATGGGAGCGCTCTCTGTTGCGATAGGGGAATAAACGCCGATATTAGGCGCCAGCGTACCGTTGGGCTCATTTCCGAAAGTGATCAGATCTAAATGTAACAATCCGGCCTGTATCATTTCGTTGATCCTTTTCTCCGGCACTTCAATATGAGCGGCATTTTGCAGCTTACCCAACCAAAAGTCCTTACTCTCCCGGAGCTTTTGATCAACATCTATGGCTGCCATGGCAGCGGCCCTTTCCCTGGAAACAGGGCTATGGGGCAGATAAAACTCAATGACCGCCTGTTCGCCCGGTTGAAGCAATATTGAAATTTCCTCATTGGGCAACGGTTTTCCATTCAGTTTGGATATACAAAAAACCGTACCGGTATCATAAACCGAGAAGCCGCTTTTTTCATCGAATTGATACTTCACCCCGTTCCACCAGCCTGTACCCGGCCGGGGTGTTTTAAACCAGGCATACCTGGGCACTGCACCGTTATTGATGATCTTTGATCTGAAGATCAATACAGTTTCTTCCGTGGTATTCAGTGCTGCAGGCGTTCTGGTCTTTAATTGCGTCAATTGTTCTTCTGTAAACATATGGCCGCCGCTGTACTGATCTGCCACCAGGAAATCTGTACCTTTCAATGCATGAAGAGGCGACTTTTCAAGCGCTGCGAATACAGTGGAATTATATTGCACATCATCATCCACCAGTGTGGAATTGAGAATAGGCAGTACACCTTGTTCCAACCGCCGGGTTAAATTATTCCGGACGCCCACTCCACGGCCTACAGCATAGAGATAGTTGGCCGGGTCATTTTTCGTTTCCCTGAGACGAAGTGGGGTGGAGGAAAGTTTGGGAGAGATAATGTTTGCTTCCCCTATGGCTGCATCCGGCAGGCTTTCCGACACCTCAAATATTCTCATATCCCGGCTGATGCCCAGCCAGGTAGGCACGCTCATGCTACGGGTAACCTTTGCCGCAGCGTCGAAAGATGTTTCTTTTTCTTCTTCAATATGCTGCACTTTCGTTTTAGACTTTCTCAGCAAAATTTCCCGTTCAACCGCGTCGTACGCTCTTGTATCATTCTCCGGCAGCACCACTACCTTATAGCCTGGTATAAAAATGGGGTACTTGTTGTTCACATCCCTTGCAAAAAATGAAAAAGGCTGGTCGTCTGTTTTAACTGATATCACCGTTGGTTCAGGTCCGGCGGCAAGATTTACATTTTCTACTTTAATTTTCAGGCGCACGCCTTGGGCGGCCTTTATCTCAAAGGCATTTCCCTTTACCGTTCCTTTTCCTTTCACAACCTGGATGTCCTTAATAGTCCCATTTCGCAGGTTAATATTGCCTTTTACCAAAGGTTTATTCCACTCTATTTCCATGGTCAGTGATTTGCTTTGCGCAAAACTGTCCTGGGCGAAAAGCAGTGCCAGCAGTGGAAATGTGAACAAAAGGAAGGTACGCATGATTATTTTTTTACTGAATATGCAATTAATTTTCAAGATTCGCCTAGTTGTAGTTCGGGTTTTGTTTAAGTTTACTATTCCTGTCTATTGCATCCTGCGGAATAGGAAACCAATAGTTCTTTTCGGGATGGAAGGCGCGTGTCCCGCCTGGCGCCGGCACATAGCTATATTGCCATTTCCCGTTCACCAGGTTGATCACAACTGCATGCAGCGGGCCATTCAGCTTTTGATCCGCCTGTTTCAACCGTACCAGGTCGAGCCATCTTTTTTCTTCTAATGACAGCTCTACACGGCGCTCCCTGAGAATAGCCTTACGCATTTCATCTTTACCAAGACCCTTTTTGAGTTCCGGCAGCTTTACCCTTTCCCTTACTTTGTTTACAGCATCGTAAACAGATTGATCTGGCCCGGCAAATTCATTCTGCGCTTCTGCATAACTTAGCAATACCTCAGCGTAACGGAACAGGATAAAGTGAGCGCTGTTCTGGCTATTACCTACCGTTGCGTACTTCGGATCCATCATTTTTTTCCAGTAATATCCTGTATTCGTTGCCTCGTTCAGGTTACTTAGGTCGGTGGCGCTTTTGCTGCCTACTCCTTGTTTCATAACCATTTCTACACCCAACCACTCGGCGCCGTCGTAAATGATATCGTCATAAAACCGTTGCTCACGGCCTATGTAGGGGTGCATTGGATCATACCCGGAATTTGGATCTGAAATAGGCAATCCGTTCGCCATCACATACTCGTCTACCAGCTCCTGGGTAGGATTGGAAAGGCCGTAGCCGCGATAATCTGCGCCCACATAAGACGGTCCCTGTAAAGCTGTTTGTGAGTTATTCCGGTAGTAGGGCTTATCAAAAATTACTTCTACGTTGTTGTTATTGTCTTCCAGGAACAGCGTACGATAATCGGGAAACAGGTCATATACTCCCAGGTCCATCACCTGTTTGTAGGTCTTGGCAGCAAGCTCCCATTTTTTCACATCGTTGGCGGCATTGTTCAACGGACTGGCCGCAAAAAGCTCGCACCAGGCTTTTAAAGTAAGCGCGGCCCCCCGGGATACGCGCCCGGATTCAGGTTTTAACACCAGGTCTCCGGCTATAGCGCTTAATTCATCAGTAATAAATTTAAAGGTTTCATCAAAAGTATTCCGGGCATAGAATATTTCATCGCCTTGTTTCGCTTGATTTAAAACCTTGGTAACGATTGGAACGCCGCCATAGTAAGACCATAGCTGGGCATAAAAGTACGCCCTGAGATACCTGGCTTCCGCCAACCTGCTATTTTTCCATTTATCTGCAAGACCGGATGCGGTGACGTTCTCAATAAAAATATTGGCTTTTCTGATGTTGTTATAATTACCCCAAAGGCTGGGCGCGTTGGATGGCGTATAATTTCCTTCTGCAAACACGGTGGCGCTGTAGCCACCGGCAACGCCATTTATAGCATTGTCGGAAAAATTCTCCCAGGTATCGCCAACGTTAAACGGACCAGTTACTGTACCATAAATGTTATTCAGAAAAAGATCGGCATTACCGGTACTGGTCCACAGGGTAGCATCTGAAACCTGATCTTTTGGAACAACCTCCAATGAGTTTGAACATCCGGATAACATGGCTACAACGGCAATTCCAGAAAAAAAGCTGCTCCACTTAAATATTTTAACCATATTGATCAATATTAAAAGGTAATGTTAAGACCTACAGAAACTACTTTCTGTTGAGGATATGTCCACGCGCTGGTAGGCGTATAAGAAGTGTTGTTGCCGATTTCTGGATCGTACAACAGCTTTGTCCAGGTAACCAGGTTTTGTCCTGATACGTATACTTTCGCAGCTTGTATACCAATACGGCTTACTACATTTTCCGGCAGCTGATAGTAAACATTGATCGTTTTTAATCTCAGATACGCCGCATTGCCCATCCAGAACGAAGAGGTTTGCATGTTATTGACGGTAGGGCTGGAAGTGAGTCTGGGATAGGCAGCGTTAGGATGTTCCGGCGTCCAGTAATCGAAATTGAACGTATAGGCCTGCATCCCGTTCCAGAAAGGCATGATGGAGGAAGGGTGATAATAATAGTTCACTTTAGCTGCTCCCTGGAACAAAAGATCCAGGCCAAAGTTCTTATAGGTGATGGATGGAGAAAAACCGTAAATGATCCTGGGCGCAGCTACCGGATCTCCGATAGCAGTGAGGTCGTTTTCATCAATTCTTCCATCCCCGTTCATATCCTGGTAGCGGATATCGCCAGGGGATACTTTTCCCCAGGGCTGTGTAGGAATGCCATTTTTAAGGCTGCCATCCTGGTTAAAATCGTCTGTTTGAAAGAAGCCCAGGGCATTATAGCCAAACTGTGTACCCAGCGGCCTTCCGGTGATGCGCCGGTTAGGATTGTTATATGTAACAGGCGTTTCGAATACCTGCAGTAATTTGTTTTTTGCATAGGTAAGATTCCCGGTAAGAGATACCGTAAGATCTTTTGTAACGGCGTAGCGCGAGCTTACCATCAACTCAAATCCCTGATTCTCCATAACGCCGGCATTCACCTGGCTCAAGCCAATCCCGTATTCCAGGGGCACCACCACATTGGGACTTACCAACATATTTGAGCGCTTTTCGCGGAAATAATCAAACTCCGCGCTGAGCAAGCCATCCCACAATCCCAGCTCCAGCCCGATATCTGTTTTCTTAGCTCTTTCCCAGGTGATATTGGAGTTCGGCTCAATGCGCTCGCTAATACCCATCATCGGGCTGCCACCGATCACATAGTTGCCTCCAATTACATTATAAGTACCCATGTATTGAAACGGGCTGCCCGCCAAAGCGCCCACCTCTCCGTAGGATACTCTCAGTTTAAGATTGTTCAGCGCCGTTACATCCTTCAAAAATTCTTCTTCGGATAAACGCCACCCGGCAGAAAATGCAGGGAAGAATCCAAACTGCTTACCCGGTGCAAAGTAGTAGCTGCCATCATATCTTCCGCTTGCCTCCAGCATATATTTCCCGGAATAATCATATGCTACCCTGTAAACTAATCCTAGTTGTTTTGCGTTCCCGGAAGTACCGCTGGTACCCCAATCCTGGGGATTGGAACTGCCCATGCTAATTTCATCTATCAAAAGATCATAATTCCTTCTGCTCACGCCAATACCGGTCCAATAATTATTCTTAGCTTCAAATACTCCTATTAAATTCAGTTTATGTTTATTGAACTGCCTGGAATAATAAAGCCCGGCCTGATAGGTGAGTTGTTGCGTACGGTTATAGTTCTGGTTTAAGCTCGATTTCGGGTCGTTGAATATGCCATCGGAGATCACATACGGATGTTTGGTAGTATCGATAGTGGCCACTTGCATGGGCGTTCTCCAGGTTTTATCGTCCGCGAAAGTGGGGTCAAAGGCAATCGTGCCTTTGAAGCTCAATCCCGGAACAAATGGCAGCTGTTGGGTAAGGGTTAATTGCGTGTTTACCGCCGTTGTGTTACCCTGGTAATACCCGGTACCAAAAATTGCTGATGCCACGTGATTACCGAACATGCCGTTACTAAACCGGAATGGTCCGTACAAAGGCGTTGCAAAGCCCGCCAATTCAAAAACGCGGCCCGTTCCATTTCCCGGGTAGTCAGACGGGGGTGCAACAGACTTTTGTACACGCCCTATTAAACCCAATGAGAGCTGTGTAGTATTAGAGACCTTCGCATCCAGGTTCATAGATAAATTGTACCGGTTATTCGACGCCGTCTTCCACATCCCTTGCTGTGACTGGTATCCGAGGCTTCCGTAATAGGTAACCTTGTCGGTTCCCCCGCTTACTTCAATATTGTGGGCGGTCAGTACCGAATTTTTATTCACCAGGTAATCCCATACATATTTACTTGGAAATGCATCCGGATCGGAGCCGTCTTTAAATTTCTGTAACGCCTGATCGGAGTATGGTTGTGGTAATCCGTCGTTTTTAGCTGCTGCATTCCTTAACCGGGCGTAATCGTAGTTGTTAACGTATTTAGGCAAAACGGTAGGGTTCTGAAAACCGACATATCCGTTATAACTGAGCCTGGGTGCACCGGATTTTCCCCGTTTGGTCGTAACCAGGATCACCCCGTTGGCACCGGCCACCCCATAAGGTGCCACCGCAGCAGCATCTTTCAAAATTGAAAACGATTCAATACTGTTGGGATCCAGTTGTGAAAACTGGCTGTAGTCGCGGGGAATGCCATCAATGATCACCAACGGCTGTGTAGATCCGGTGGAGGAGATGCCCCTGATATAAATATTCGAGCCATCTTTTCCCGGTTCTCCGGAGCCTTGTTTCACAATTACGCCCGAAACGCGGCCCCCCAGGCCGTTACTTAGATTTGTAATAGGCACCTCGCTGATCTCTTTCCCTTTAAGGGTAGATACCGCGGCGGTAAGAGATGTTTTCTTCTGGCTGCCATAGCCTACAACTACTATGGCATTCAGGTCCTGCGATCCCTGTACCAGGCTAACAGACAGCGCTCCACCGGTACTTACCCTAACGGTTGAGGACAAATAACCTACCGCGCTGAATACAAGATTGGCAGGAAGCTTCAGCTGAACGGAAAATGCGCCAGCCGCGTCGGTTGATGTAATAACAGTTGATCCCAGTACAACTGAGACGCCGGCAACGGCTTTGCCTGATGCCGAGTCCTTTACAACTCCTTTGATGGTTGGCTCTTGTTGGGCGAATGCTGAATTACCCAGTCCAATCCCTCCCATTATCATAATAAGGAGCAGTAGTCTGATGAATAAGTACGATGCAATCTTTTTTTGCATTTCTACTGATTTTGATTGATTGTTCTAATAAAATGAGTGCGCTCTATGAGGCATCTATGTTCATAACGTCTCTCCAAAACTAAACATCAGAATATCAATTAAGCGTCACGCCGCTGGCTAATCCAGATACAATATTGACTTTTTACGCGATGAATAGCTTTATTATGACAGAAGTGTATCAGACCAAAGCTCAGTTGAGAACAAAAATTGCACAGAACGATACAATATTTGCAAAGTAACCTATTGTAGGATTGAAGAATATTGATTTCTTTTGTAGAAAGGGGTTTACGTTATGAAAGTTATTTTTGAGCACCAGTCAAATCCATCAGGCGCCGGCTTTTTGGTAAAAGAATATATTCAAACGCATTTTACATCTCCCTATCATTTTCATGATTTGTATGAATTGATCCTGATAAAAAAGAGCTACGGTAAGTTGTATGCCGCTAAAAAAATCATCAACTTCCAGGATAACGACGTATACCTGTTTGGGCCTGACTTTGCCCATTGTTTTTACAATGAAAAAAGCTTTATTGAAAAAGGTGAAAAAGCGCATGCCATCGCAATTTTTTTTAAAAAGGATTTCCTGGGAGAAGGTTTTTTTGAAAACGCGAAATATGTAAAGGTCAACGAACTCCTTGGTAAATCAACATCTGGGCTACATCTGACAAAAACAACACCCGTAATACAGGAACTATTTTCAAATATTACAAAACAGCGGGGGCTGGATGAACTGATTACATTTTTAACGCTGCTAAGCCAGATCTCCCAGCTTCCGCAGTCTTCACTGGGCGTAATTAACGAAACGCAGTTCGTTACTAAATTCACCAATAAGGATTCAGCGCGGCTGGAGCCTGTTATTAATTATGTAATGGAAAATTTCAGAGAAGAGGTGGATAGCAAAACGGCTGCAAAGCTGGCGCATTTGAGCGAATCTGCTTTTTGCCGGTATTTTAAAGGCAGGATGGAGCAAACCTTTTCCCAGTTTGTAAATCATGTGCGGGTGGCTCATGCTACTAATCTGTTGTTAACGGAAGAGTGGGATATACTGCGTATTTATTTTGAAAGCGGGTTTAAAAATCTTTCCTATTTTAACCGGCAATTCAGGCATTTTACAGGGCAGAGCCCGAAAGAATACAGGAGGTCGTTTTATAGCAAGAGTGAAAATCTGGTGATGGATTCCAGGGAGGATTAAGGTTATTAGCTATCTTTTTGCCGGAAAAGCAGGCGTGTTAACCTGTTAAAAATTAATACCCCTGTTAATAAAAATTAATGCAATGAAAGCGGCTTATTGCATGTAATGCCCACCTGTTATTGTGTCTGCACTACCGTTTCATAAACTACTGTGTTTTAGCGGCCTTCAACACTTTGCTTATTCTTGCTTTTATCTTTTATTTAAAAAAAAGTTACCTTTTTAGGGTGATATCATGACGCAACAAAGCACTTATTAATAAAGGCTGCTGTATGACGATGTTTAATACGATTATTTCCGGCAAAAATGCGGCACAGCGCGAGACCGCTTTTACCGCACTTTATCAGCGGGCCTTCCCGATGATTGCACGCTATGTAAGCAAAATGGGCGGCTCTCTGGAAGAGGCTAAAGATGTGTTTCAGGATGCCCTGGTGGTCTATTATGAAAAAACACGAACTGGCGCCCTTACGCTGCAGTACAGTGATAAGTCCTACTTATTTGGCATTGCAAAACACCTGTGGCATAAACGGTATCATATGCTGTCCGCTACCGGTACAGGCAGTCCTCTCTTTCCGGAAGCAGCCACTTTCCTGCAGGAAACGCCCGTTGAGGAAACACCTTCTACCAGCCGGCTCCTGCAGCTGCTCCATACTGCAGGGCATAAATGTATGCAGCTGCTCAAAGCATGCTATTATGACAAGCATAACATGAAAACACTGGCAAACAAATTCGGGTTTTCCAGTGAGCACTCTGCTACTGTCCAGAAATTCAAATGCCTGGAGAAAGTAAAAAATACCGTAAAAGAAAAATCCCTGCGCTATGCGGACTTCCTTGAATGAGCTACAACAGATAGAAGACTACCTGTTGCGGCAGGAGAACAATCCCGCCGCGGCCGGATTTGAGGTGCGGCTGGCGCTACAGCCTTCCCTGCAGGAAAGTGTGCTGTGGCAACAGCAAACATATGATCTGATACAGGCATATGGCCGTATGCGCCTGAAAGCAGAGATAGAAAACGTACATCAAAAACTCTTTCATTCACCTGCACACCAGCGTTTCAGGCAAAGTATCCTGCAGCTTTTTTCCCGTAAATAATCCACTTCTTTAACCGGCTTCCGGCCAGGGCAGATACCCGCTACGTATCAGCAGGGGAAACCTATGGCCGGGCCACAACCCAATCACTGATGAAACTTACCAAAGAAGAGTTCCGCAAGTATGCTATCCGGCATCAGGGTATAAGTAGTTGTTATGTAGACAATTTCCTGCTGCGCACAGAAAGGCAGGCAGTACACATGTCCATGACGCCGTACATTACCGAAGAACGGACGCTTAATGTGGCACAGATGGACGTATTTTCCCGGCTGATGATAGACCGGATCATCTTTCTGGGTGAAGCGGTAGACGACCGCATAGCCAATATCATCCAGGCACAGCTGTTATTCCTGCAATCGGCCGATGCTCACCGGGATATCCAGTTGTATATTAATTCACCCGGAGGATCGGTATATGCTGGCCTGGGGATTTATGACACCATGCAATACATCCAGCCCAAGGTAGCTACCATTTGTACGGGCACCGCCCTTTCCATGTCGGCAGTATTATTATGTGCCGGTGCTGCCGGCAAACGGGCAGCCCTGAAGCATTCCAGAATCATGATCCATCAGCCCTCCGGTGGTACACAGGGTACCGCAGCAGATATTGAGATCAGCGCACGGGAAATCATGAAAGTACAGAAAGAGCTCTATGACATTATTGCACAACACAGTCATCAGGAATACAAAAAAGTACATGCTGCTTCGGCCCGTGATTACTGGATGACAGCGGCAGAAGCCAGGGAATTTGGTATGATAGATGAAGTACTGGTAGCAGAACGGATGCAACCGCCCATATAGTTTTTCCTGCATAGTATAAAAAATACGGATAGCATATCAACCTACTTTCCATAACTTTATAGTTTATACTAAACCTATAAAATAAATAACAAGTTCATGTACAAGCAAAGGTGGGTGACCCGGCTATCCGTATTTTTTTACGTTCTGCTACTTTCCGTTTTATTGCAAAACCCTGTCTTCAGCCAGTCAGCAGTGATCTCTTCGGGCATTGACTCCATCCTGAAGCTCACTGTACCCCATAGTTTCAACGGCGTAGTAACGGTGGCCCAAAACGGGCAGACGATCTATCAGCAGGCTTATGGCTTTGCAGACAGGGATCAAAAAGTGCCTTTGACACTCAAAAACCAATTTATAATAGGCTCCATCAGCAAGCAGATGACAGCCACATTGATCATGCTGGAAGTTGAGGCCGGACATATACAGCTGAATAAAACCATTAACCATTACTTACCCCAGCTGAAGCCGCGGTGGAAAGATTCCGTAACGGTAGAACAGTTACTGAATCATACTTCCGGTATAAAAACCATGGAGCTTCCCTTACAAAACCGCCCTGGCCGGGTATTTGCCTATACCAATATTGCATACGAGCTGCTGGCACAAATACTGGAAAGCGTTACCCATCAATCATATGCCGCGCTGGCAACAAAGTTGTTCGACAAATGTGGTATGCGTAATACTACCGTTCCTACTGCTTCCAGGGCTATACGTACACTGGCAACAGGCTACATGGAAGAAGAAGATCATACCCTGACTCCCACCGGCAGCGATTTGTTAACATTGCTCAAAGCACCCTCCGGAGGAATGATTTCTACAGCAGCCGACCTGCAGCGGTGGAATATCTGTCTGCACCAGGGAAAAATATTGAAGGATGCTACCTACCGGCAGATGATTACCCCTTCTTCTGAACGTGATAGCCGTTGGGGCAGGCTGAGTTACGGATATGGCGTACAGGTAGACGAACTGGATGACATCCGGGAAATCAGTCATAACGGTTATGTGCCCGGATTCATATCCACCAACATCTATTTCCCGGAAAAAAAGCTGTCGCTTATCGTACTGGAAAATACCAGTTGGCTGCCTGCTGATATGAGTTATACTTTTTTCATAGAGGATAAGATCCGGGAACTGTTAAGAGCACAGATCACAGACAACGTATTATAGGCAGGTCAACTGCCAGTAAATCCACTGCCACGATGAAGTACATACGCCCTATATTTTTGTTGTTGCTGGTATTCCATATTTCCGGCAAGCCGGACAATACCGGACATAAACTGCAGGCTGTTCTGTGGCCCATGTCTCCCCCCGGAGCTATCGCACAGGTAGATGATGCTGTATATCATTTTATGCAGCAGTATAAGGTACCTGGTATGTCTGTAGCCATTACCCGCAATGGGAAACTGGTATATGCCAAAAGCTACGGGAAGGCAGATATTGAAAACAACGTGCCGGTATCCAATGCGAGCTTATTCCGCATTGCCAGTGTATCAAAACCAATCACTGCTACGGCCATACTAAAGCTGGCAGAAGCTAAAAAGCTGAACTTAGACGACAAGGTATTTGGTGAAGGCGCCTTATTGGGTAACAAATATGGCAAGCAGCCTTATTCTGCAGGCATCCGGCAGATCACCGTCCGGCATTTACTGCAGCACACGGCAGGCGGATGGCCCAACAATGGTGCTGATCCTATGTTCAGCCAACCTGAGCTGAATGCAGCTGCACTGATTTCCTGGACACTGGACCATGTACCGCTGGATACAATTCCCGGAACGAGGTATGCGTACTCCAATTTTGGTTATTGTATTTTGGGCAGGGTGATTGAGCAGGTATCAGGGCAACCTTATGCACAATATGTAAAGACAGCAATCTTGCAGCCTTCCGGCGGAAGTACCATGCAGATTGGCGGTAATACGCTGGCAGAAAGAAAGCCCCTGGAAGTAAAATATTACGGACAGCTTGGGCAGGATCCTTATTGCTGTGATGTAACGCGGATGGATGCGCATGGTGGATGGATCGCTTCCGCCACAGATCTGGCCAGGTGGCTGGTAAGCATTGATGGTTTTGATTCCAAACCCGATATCCTTAGCAAAGCCAGTATTGCTGCGATGACGACTCCTTCTGCTGCCAACCCCAACTATGCACTGGGATGGCTGGTCAATGCCTATCACAACTGGTGGCATTCCGGTTCCCTGCCAGGAACAGCCAGTGAGGTGATCCGGGCATCTAATGGTTTTAATTGGGTAATGCTGTGTAATACCCGTACAGATAAGGGCTTCTTTAATGACCTCGATGCCCTGATCTGGAAAGCGGTAAGTGATAAACAAACCCCCTGGCCGGCAGAAGACCTGTTCTAAAAAAGTATCACACCCGCACAATCATATACAACAGCCATAGTACAGCAGTGCCTGCAACGGTAGGCCAGTTCAGCTGGTACACCAGGGGCTGCGCCGGTGAGGACAGCCGCCATCCGGCATCCCTTTTTAAGTTTACCCTGTTTAATACCAGGTATAACAATGATCCCAGGCAAAGCACCATCAGACCGGTACGGAGATAGGTAGCTGCAGTAACAGAGAGCCCCAGGCCAGTGCCCAGCGCTATATAAGCAGCAAAACAGATGGGGCATTTAGGTAAAAGTGCCAGGATGGCCCCGGGAAGGACCCACCTGGCAGCCTGCATCAATTTCCGTAAGAAAGTAGGGCGGGCAGTATGGCCTGCTATTGTAGTCTGTGAATTATTCATTTTACTGCCGGAGGGTGATACACCTGTTCTGCAGCAGTGGCAGCTGCTCATGATTGTTTCCCCTCCCCTTCGCTACAGCAGGTACGCGGCTTTTTGCCGGCCCGGTATCGTCCGGTAGTATCTACAAAACCATCGTCGTCATATTTGTCGTGATGCCTTACCCAGTCGGTCAGGTTTTTACTGGGCCCATTTTCATTACGACCTTTGGGGGTGTAATCCAGGTAATTGTAGGTACCTATCAGCACCTCATCTGCATTGCCATAAGAAGAATAAGTATGGAAGATATTTCCAGCCTCATCCTTATAGAATACATTATGGCCCGACATTTCCTCGCATTGCAGCTCTTTATAATCGCGGAGGCCATAGTTATAAAATACTTTGCCCGAAGCGATCTCTTCCTGACGGAAGGATACGTGATAGTCGTAGTTAAAGTCATTGTTATAGGCCGACACCCATCTGAACTGCCATCCCATCCGTTTTTTAAACGCATCCAGTTCAGGAAAGGGAGCACGGGATACTACAACCAGGGAAACATCATGATGTTCCAGGTGTACCAGTGCCCCGTCAATATGATCGGAGGTAAACGAGCAGCCCACACATCCCTCTTTCCATCCCGGACCAAACATAAAATGCTGGATGATCAACTGGCTGCGGCCCTCAAAGAGATCTGCAAGAGATACTTTGCCATCGGGTCCTTCAAAAACGTATGATTTATCCACTATTTCCCAGGGCATATCCATCCGTTGCTGGTTTACCTCATTACGCAGGCGGGTGAGGGTCCTTTCTTTTATGAGCAGTTTTAAACGGGCATCCATCCATTCATCCGGTGATACAATCCAGGAGGGGCGGCGGTTGTCATCCATTTCCCTGTAGGAAGCTTCCCCTCTAAAACCAGTTGATTCATTGGGATTCATGATTTGCGGGTTTTAATGTCTTACAAATCTCGACAAGAAAAACAGGAAGAAAGGTGTGTGGTTGTGCCGAAATTGGGGGGTTTTTGTGACAGGATAATTAGCTATATTCGTGATACAACCATAATACTCCAAAAACCATGATGCAGATAGCCTTACTTGTTTATGAAGAAGTGATCCAGTCTTCTGTTTCCAGTGTAATAGACATTTTGATGGGATCCAACCAGTTTTTAGAACGGATGGGTAAACCACCCATGTTTAATGTAGAGCTGGTGAGTGAAAAGCTCCGGAACATTCAACTATATGCCCCTGCGCAGCTGCTATGTCACAAAACCATCAGTGAGGTGGTAGAGGCAGATCTGATCATTGCCCCTGCGTTTCATGGAAGAGCTGAGATGGTATTGGAGAAAAACCATGTGCTGGTAGACTGGATCCGGAAAATGCACCGGACAGGCACAGAAGTGGCCAGCTTATGTTTTGGCAGCTATTTCCTGGCAGAGGCCGGGCTACTGGATGGCAAACCCTGTACCTCACATTGGTCAGTGATAGATGATATGAAACAACGCTATCCTGAAGCCGAAGTACTGGCAGATATGGTTATTACAGAGAAAGAGGGTATCTATACCAGCGGAGGGGCTTTTTCCTCGCTCAATCTCATCCTGTATCTGATTGAAAAGTTCAGCGGCCGGGAAACCGCCATCTGGGCCAGCAAAATGTTTTCTATTGATCTGGACCGGGTAAGCCAGGCGCACTTTGCTATATTTCAGGGGCAGCGCCAGCATGAAGACGAAGAGATTTTAAAGGCACAAACCTATATAGAACAGCATTATCACCTGCCCATCTCCATAGAGCAGATTGCCGAGCAGGCCAATATGAGCAAACGTAATTTTATACGCAGGTTTAAAACAGCCACCTGTAATACACCATTGGAATACCTGCAGCGGGTAAAGATAGAATCGGCCAAGAAAGCGCTGGAAAAGAACACCCAGAATATCAGCTCCCTGATGTATAATGTAGGATACAACGACATAAAGACCTTCCGCAATGTATTCAAACGGGTAACCGGGCTTACCCCCCAGGATTACCGCCGGAAATACTGCCGTATGGAAGCCGTATAACACCCTTTCAGTTGCCGTGTGCGTACCTGCGTAGGCAACAGTGATCATTTCTATATTATAACTATGATTTAGTCCTTTGCAATCAAAATTGCTATGTGTGGGAGAACCCCTAATTTTGCAGCACTATCTGCTTACCTGCAACGCACATACACCATTATAACTATAGATCTGACAAATGAAAGAGCATGTAAAGAATGTACTGCTGATTATCGTAGGAGCCCTGATTTTTGCTGTAGGCATTAATTATCTCGCCATCCCCAATAAGCTGTCTGAAGGCGGTGTGATAGGGATTACCATTGTTACTTATTATTACCTGGGATGGTCGCCGGGTATTACCAACCTGGTGATCAATGCCATCCTGATAGCCGCCGGATATAAATTACTGGACAAACGCAGCACCTTTTATACCCTGCTGGGCATATTATTTTGTTCGCTGTTTCTGTACCTGACGGAAAACCAGCTGGCACCGGTTACCAGTAATCCTCTCCTCGCCGCGGTATTTGCCGGGTTGCTGGTGGGGATAGGTATAGGGTTGGTATTTCTGTCCGGCGGCACTACCGGAGGTTCTGCCATTGTGGCCAGGATGTGCCAGAAGTATTTTGGCTGGAGTCTGGGTAATGCCATGCTGATCTTTGACGTGGTGGTTATCGCAGGGTCTGCTTTCGTTATCGGGCTGGAAAAAACGATGTACACCTTCATTGCCGTATATATTGGCGCCAGGGTGATAGACTATATCGTAGATGGCCTCAATACCAAAAGAGCCATTACTATTATCTCTGAAAATACGGAAGCCATTTCTACCAAGATCACTCATGAAATGCAGCGGGGCGCCACCATCCTTCATGGCCATGGCGCTTATACCAAATCCAGGAAAGATGTGCTCTATGTGATCATAGGCAAGCAGGAGCTGATGACATTAAAGGCCCTTGTTCAGGAGGCAGATCCGGAAGCATTTGTAGTGATCCATGAAGTACATGAAGTATTGGGAAGGGGGTTTTCCAAGTAGGTGGTTTTCCGCCACTGCTAACGGTTGGCAGCCGGAAATACCTATTTCTAGGTATTGTACCGGTAGCATGATTCAGCTACTTTTACACAGCCTCTCTGATAACCACTTACCGGTAAAATGAAGACCAAAACGATCACGATACTTTACGACACGGATATTGCAGTTTAACTTTTTATAGCCTGTAAACACACATTTCCAGGCGATAACCCCAGGGGCTGTTCTGTACGAACGGCCCCTGTTATTTTAAAAGTGACAGAAAAGATTTGGATTTAGCCAACCGGCACCTTATATTTAAGACCTTATTCAATCGATTTTCATTCCTTACCATCTTATCAATCAAAATTTAACTTCGGGTAAATGAAACAGCCATCACAGCGTTTTTTGCCATTGGATATCTTCCGTGGCATGACTGTATGCTTCATGATCATTGTAAACACACCCGGTGGTCCTGAGTCCTATGGTATCCTTAACCATGCTCACTGGCATGGATGTACTCCTACTGACCTCGTATTTCCTTCCTTTCTGTTTGCCGTGGGTAATGCCATGAGCTTCAGTATGAAGAAATATGAGTTATTGGGTAATGCTGCCGTATTGAGCAAAATATTCAAACGCACCTTTATCATCTTTTTACTGGGCTTTCTGATGTATTGGCTTCCCTTTGTGCGCCCTGCAGCAGACGGAGGACTGGAAATGATCCCTATCAGTGAAACACGTATACTGGGTGTATTACAACGTATTGCTCTCTGTTACTGTATGGCTTCCCTGATCATTCATTATTTTTCCAAAAAATGGGTATGGACCATTTCTGCGATATTCCTTTTCGGCTATTGGGCTATTCTCTGGTATTGTGGCACGCCAGGTGATCAGTATGGCATTCATGGTAATGCCGGTATGGCGCTCGACAAATTTGTGATGGGGGATGCTCATTTATACAAAGGAGAAGGTTTTCCTTTTGATCCTGAAGGTATCCTGAGTACTTTTCCGGCGGTAGTAAATGTCGTAGCAGGTTATTATGCGGGGCTGTTTGTACAGCAGCAGGGAAAAACCACTGCAGGATTAACCCGTTTGATAGTAGCCGGTGCTATATTAATCGTATTGGCACTACTCTGGAATACAGCCTTCCCTATTAATAAAAAGCTGTGGACCAGCTCCTATGTGCTGTACACCGTAGGGATAGACTTGCTGCTGCTCAGTCTGCTGATTTATATTATCGATATTAAAAGTATTACGGGATGGACGGGCTTCTTCCATGTTTTTGGTAAAAATCCGTTGTTCCTTTACCTGCTGTCGGAGGTATTGTTTATTGTCCTCGTCACGATACCTGTGCAGGGTATGAATGCACTGGAATGGATCAATGCCCGTATTTTTCAACCGGCAGCCCCGGGCAAACTGGGTTCGCTGCTCTTTGCGGTTACCTATATGCTGGTATGCTGGAGTGTAGGAAAAATACTGGATAAAAAACGGATTTACATTCGTGTATAACGCCTGAAATAATTTAAAAAACGGCTGTTCCCTGATAGGAGCAGCCGTTTTTTATGCGCGCAGGTAGCAGTGAATGAATTAATTTAGCAGTATGGAACTCTCATTAAAAGGCAAAACAGCACTGGTATGCGGCAGCACCCAAGGCATAGGGCTGGCCACGGCGATAGAGCTGGCACAGGCAGGTGCTACCTGCATCTTACTGGCACGGAATGAAGTGCGGTTAAAGGAAGCGATCTCCCAGCTGGATGTCAATAGCGGGCAGGAGCATGGTTTTATCGTGGCCGACTTTAAGGACCCTTTATCTGTGCAGGCAGCAATAACGCCGCTCACTACGGCGGGGCCTATTCATATCCTGATAAACAATACCGGCGGCCCGGAGGCAGGGCCTATTGAAGCGGCACAGGCAGCTGCCTTTACCGCTGCCTTTGAGCAACACCTGATATGTAATCATTTACTTGCCCAAGCCGTTATTCCGGGCATGAAAGCCGCCGGATATGGCCGGATCATCAATATTATTTCCACCTCTGTAAAGGCACCCATTAAAAACCTGGGCGTCTCCAATACGGCCAGGTGGGCTGTAGCAGCATGGTCAAAAACACTGGCCGGAGAGCTGGCACCATTTGGTATTACGGTAAATAATGTACTGCCAGGTTCTACAATTACCGGCCGGTTAAAAGCTGTTATTACTGCCGGTGCAAAAGCGAGAAACGTTCCGGAAGCAACGGTGGAACAGGAATGGCTGAATGAAATTCCGATGAAGCGGTTTGGAGAAGCCAGCGAAATTGCTGCACTTGCTGCCTTCCTCGCCTCCCCTGCTGCCAGTTATATTACCGGCACCAGCATTCCCGTAGATGGTGGTAAAACACCGGTAGTTTAAGCACCAAATACAGGTTGCAGTCAGGGGAAATATAACCATAGAGAAAACCACCCCGCAGTTATTGCCGGCAGCAGTTATTATTACCAGCTGCTGCTGGCACCACCTCCACCGGAAGAACCACCACCCCAGCTGGAAGAACTGGAAGATGAGCTGGAAGAACTTCCCCCGCTGGAGGACTTACTTTCTTTGGGGATGGTGTATTCATACTTGTCGTTATGTGAACAAAACCCGCAAACATAATATAGGTGGCCATATCCCTCCGAGCTGGTAGTAGCTCTACGCACCACCTGATCTTTAATCATCTGATAAGTTTTATGCGCACATTTCGGGCAGGAAGCTACCTGGGAAAGTATATTCGGATAATCCAGGATCAGTTCACCATCGCAGGCGGCACACTCCCACACATCATAATCTACTGACATCAGGTCTTCTTCCACTACCTGGTATTTCTGTAAAAATTTATTGTCTGTTGCTTCATCCATCAGCACCATAGGCTTATGGCAGGACGGGCAATCAAAAGGTCCGGAACGCAGCCTGACCATCTGGCGTTTAACCGCTTTCATATATGGTAGCAGGAAGGGCAAAGGGAATGCATAGCAGGCTTTGTCCAGGTAACGGTGTGCCAGATTAAGCGTCTGGTACCGGGTATGCTCATCGGCACCTGCCAATAGCGGGCGGATGCGTAAACGTATGATCAGCACGGCCACATGTACAAATAGCGTTAATGCCAGGTAATAACAGATGATCACGGTTACAAAGTTGACCCACCAATAAGTATAACGGTATATCAATGTAAAGATCCCGAAAGCCATGCCATTCACCAGCAACACACCCCAGGCGCCCAATGGTAAAAATTCGTTGGGCAGAT
This sequence comes from Chitinophaga sp. H8, assembly GCF_040567655.1. NCBI lineage: Bacteria > Pseudomonadati > Bacteroidota > Chitinophagia > Chitinophagales > Chitinophagaceae > Chitinophaga > Chitinophaga defluvii. The sequence goes on from NZ_JBEXAC010000004.1 coordinate 176,804, forward strand.
CTCTCATGCTCACCGGCGTATCAGGATCTGAAGCGCTATGCCGTTTCCTGGCTTTCCGGCCAAAGGCTACTGTCATAAAAGCACTGGAGAGGATAAACCCAAACACAAAAGCAACAAATGTTCCTATACCAGGCGCACTCCTGGTGCGGGATACATGGCTCCCCCTTTCTTCCTCCTGCGGGTAGTTATCTGCAAAGGATTGCGGTGCAACCGGACCGGGAGGGTCTATACCGATAGGCTCATCTGATAATGCCCCCGGGCGATCACTTATTATACCCGGTTCAACAGGCGCAGGATCACTGGCTGGCAGGGAAGGTGCAGGTATAGGTGACGGCGGGGCGGGTACTGGTTCAACAACTGGTGGCGCTGGCTTTCCCGGTGTCATGAGAGAGGGGTCATTTACCGCTACCGGCCCATCCATAGGGCCAGCACCCAGTACGTAATTGCCGGTATGCAACAATGCGATCACCGACTCCACCCCTTGCATAAAAGCAGCATCCACCTCTCCATTCCGGATATGTGGGATCATGTATTCCTGCTGGATACGGAAACAGAGTATGTCCGGCATATCACCTTCCAGCCCATAGCCAGTTTCAAATACCAGTTTGCGCTGGTCTTCCACCATGAGGATCAGCAAGCCGTTGTTCTTCTCCTTATCTCCAATTTTCCAGTAATTAAATAGTTCATGGGCAAAATCGCGGGGATCATGCTCGGCAATAGTACGCAACAGTACAACGGCCACCTGCGCTCTCCCCTCCTGGTCCAGGCTGGATAAAGAGGCGTTGATGTTCGCTACAGCTGATGCAGATAATAAGTTATCAGGATTGCTGATATAGCCCCCATCCATTTGCTTGGGATCTGGCACATCTTTTACGGAAAAGGCTTTTTTATCTCCCTGGCAGGCAGTGCCGGCAAATATCAGACAAAGGAATAATAGCAACGGTAAGCCATACCGGCTATAACGGTTATCAAACGATGGTAGCAGTAATGGTAGGTGCATATGTAAACATTAACAGGGAATAAAGTTTACCAGTCGTTCCAATTTCCCTTCTCTGAAAAATAATAAAATTGAACTATCACTGTCCTTATTCGCCGTATCCCGCAGTTTTATTTCTTCGGGGGTACCTTCGTACTCAGCCTGTTTTACCGCGTGGGGAAACAGGCGTATAATATCTGCAAGGGTGGTATGTCTGTTTAGGGTAACTCCCTTGTAGGTAATAAAGTTGTTCCCCGTAAAAAATATTTCACCCAGCAGTATGGAGTCTTTAAATATTTCGAATGTGGAGCCGTCTTTAAATAAATACTGGAAATCTTCTTCAAAACCGGCGGCACAGATATCATTATAGTTGGGGGTGATAATACTATCCGGCTTGCCCCATAATGCTTCAAATTGCCGGAGATTGGTGTTCAAATGTAATTTATTATTTAATAAAGCGTGTTCAATCTGAAACACCTCAATACTATCCCAGGGTATATTTTGCCGGTATTCCGGTTGTTTGGCCCAATCATCCTCTACGATATCTATTACTGCAGGTGTATTATCTCCTGCCGATGCCCTGACTACAAAATGTTCCTGGTCCTCATTTCCTCCGTTACGTTGCTGGCAGGCACTCATACCCACCATTAGTATGCAAAATGCAATAGCGCTTAGCTTCATTAACCCCTTTGATTTATAATGCTGATTCCGTTGTTATTCGTACAGCCAGTCCATGTTATAGAAAATGGCAGGTGCTAATTTATATAAAAAGTCGGGGAGTTTAATCAGGGCTTTTTGAAAAAAGTGTATCGCTGCCTGTGGCTAAAAAACAGGCAGCCTTTTTGGCTGTTTATTGAAATATGCTTTCCTTTATCTGTGGTGCGCATTTTGCAGGTCATATTATAAGGAAGCTTACTGCCAGGAATACTGGCTGGCTATGAACAGGTTAAAACGATGAGAACAGTTACTTTCCGGCAATTATTTATCCGTTTATTTAAAGACTCTTTCCAGGAGTTTACCAAAAATGATCCGCTGCGGCAGGCCGGAGCTACGGCTTTCTTTACCACTTTTGCGCTACCCGCCATATTAATCATCATTATCCAGCTACTGGGGTTGATTGTTGATCCCAAACAATTGAGTATACAGCTCTTCCACAATATTTCCGGTATTATAGGCAAGGAAACCACGGTACAGCTGGTAGAAACCCTGAGAGCACTGAGAAAGGTATCGCAGAACTGGGCCATTACCATAGGAGGTTTTGTGTTTTTGCTGTTTGTTGCCACCACCCTTTTCAGGGTGATTAAAAGTTCACTTAATCAGATCTGGAAAGTGCGGGTAGTAAAAAAGCAGCGTTTTGCAGCCATAGCCCGATCGCGGTTCAAGGCTGTCATGATCATATTTTCCGCAGGTGTGCTTTTTATCATTGGTATCCTGGCGGAAGGTGCTCAGGCTTTCCTCGGTAATTATATCCGCAATGTATTACCTTTTCTGGCTGTTTATTTCAACACCTCTTTAAACTATCTTATTTCCGTCATTACTGTAACGGCCTGGTTTGCGCTGGTATTCCGTTTTTTGCCAGATGGCAGGCCCACCTGGAAAATCGGCATTACAGGTGCCTTTGTCACCAGTATCCTTTTCAACATTGGCAAGTTCATTCTGGGATGGCTACTTACCTATAGCAATATCAACACCATTTATGGCGCTTCTGCTTCTACCGTATTATTACTACTGTTTGTATTCTACACCTCTATGATCTTTTACTTTGGAGCAGCCTTTACCAAAGTATGGGCAATATACAAGCAGGAGCCTATTAAGCCTTTACCACATGCCATCCACTACCAGATCATGGAAGTGGATCATGAGTCATAGGTATTATTTTGCCTCCACCAATTTTTTTATTTCAGCTTTACAGGCTTCGATGTTTTCCCAGATAATCTTGTCTTCACAAAGGACACCTTTGTATTTGAGGGAGATCTTTCCTTTGCGGAGTGTGATTAAATAATATTCGTCTGCCGCAGGAGAGTTTTCCCAGGTGATCTTTCCGCCTCCTTCAATACCTTCCGCCATTTTATCTTCAATAACCGCTTTTATTTTTTTATACAGGCTATCCGGAAAGTCAAAAGACACGTCTGTTTTAACCTGGCAGGTATCGGTAAAGGCATATTCACTTCCGGCAGCGGTATTATGCGGGATATTATCGGCATGTGATAAGGGAGCAGTAAACAGGGAAATACTGGTGGCCAGTACAGCCAACAACAGCAAATTAAGGGATGTTTTCATGGTAAAAAGGATTTAAATAATGGTAGCGAACGTGGAACAAGTGAACTTATTATTAAAATACCATATTTACCTGACAAAAACAACTATTTCTTTTGGGTGAATCCCCCTGGCTACTGGTATTTAGCAGCCAGGTTATACAGGATTTTTTTATCCGCTTCGGTGAACAGGGTAGTGCTATCCTGCGGAATAAAATGACGTTTAAAGGCCAGCTTAGCAGCGGTAGTGTCTTTCAGGTCATATCCCACGATACGCAATGCCTGCAAAGTATTGAAGGGTTCCGGCAATACGACCCCGGTAGTATCTCCATACCACATTCCAAAGCCTTTTTCAGCCAATTGCTGCCAGGGAAAATACGCGCTGGGATCTACTTTTCTGCCAGGCGCAATATCACCATGTCCTATAAAATTGGCTGCCGGAATATTGTACCGGTGCTGCAGCGTATCCAGCAGTAGGGTGAGGCTGCTGATTTGCTGTGACGCAAAAGGTTCGGAGCCGTTATTATCCAGTTCGATGCCAATGGAGGAAGAATTGATATCGGTGAGGTTGCCCCATTTAGCAGCCCCACCATGCCAGGCACGGAGATAGTCATTCAGCATATGATGAATGGTACCATCCCTGCAGATGACATAGTGCGCGCTTACCTGTGTACGTACCAGGGTAAACGTTTTAAGGGTTTGCTCACAGGAGTTTTGTGCAGTATGATGGATGATCACAAAATTAGGTTTGCGGAGGTTAAAATTCACCGTACCTACCCAATAAGGATTTAAGGGCACACCATTACCATTCACCGCATCCGGCTGCTGCCGTAAAGATCCGGCGTAGGCCTTTACCTGTTGTTTGTATGATTTATTAGTGGCCGCATAAGGATTTCCGGCGCAACCGTACAATACAACGCCCAGCAGCAATACTACCGCCAGGCGCCCATAAATATATTTTGCCATGTTGATATGCATTTTACTATTAACCAATGAAACAGGTGCAGGGGCAAATAGCAGTAGTGTACTAAAAGTACGCTTATTTCGCCTCTTTCAGGATCATATCAATAGTGATGGCACCTGCCACTATTGCCATCTTATTAATATCCTCCGGGCATTCTTTGGCAATGGTAACCCGGTATTTATCCGCAGTTGTAAATGTTTCCTGCAAAACACCTGCCCATTTTTTATTAATAGCCCCCAACTGCCTTTCATTACCATCCGTAATGTTGAAGTTCCATGCTTTCCAGTCGCCCTGTATTTTGGCCAGCACCACATTGTTGGTATCCACAATATGGAATAAGGGTTTCAACATTTTAAACTTTTGCTGGATGCCTCCCACTTCCTGTCCGCTACTATTACGTATGACAATTTTGGACATCCAGAAAGTCCATCCTCTTTGAATGGTAGCCACTACCTGCTCATCCATATTGACGATGTTGAGTGTAAAAGGGAACATCGCCTTACTGAGAAACAAACGGAATACTTTGTGCCAGAAAGGAACCACCTGGGTAATGTTACCTATCTGGATACCTTGCTGATCAAATACCTTATAATTGTTGGAAAATTTGAGCAGTCCTACTTTTTCGTCTATAAAGTAGTCATCACATTTAAAGAAAGCGGGTAAACTGTTATGTTGCATACGCACGAAGATATAAGTATTTTTTCTGCTAAGATAATGGGGAATAAAAAATCCCTGGCTGTAGCAGCCAGGGATCATCACAGATGCTCCGGAGCCAGGTAGCTGTCTCCCCCTTTATCTTTCCTACTGTTTTTCGTTTGAAAAGGAATAAGGCGCCTCACTATCCTTTGTGCCTCTTTGTTTATTGGGCATATCCTGCATGTCAAAATTAATCACGGCGCCTTTCATGAGGTCCTGGTGATCGATCCAGTTATTAGTATATACCTTACCGTTAAGCTGCATACTTTTGATATATTTATTAGCCTCACTGTTTTGTGGTGCGTTAATGACCACTTGCCTGCCATTTTCCAGTTTAAGGGTGGCTTTCTTAAACAATGGTGCCCCCACTACATACTGTTGGGTACCAGGGCATACCGGGTAAAAGCCCAACGCACTGAATACGTACCAAGCGCTGGTTTGGCCGTTATCTTCATCGCCGCAATACCCGTCAGGATGTGGTGTATACAAGCGGTTCATCACTTCACGGATCCAGTATTGGCTTTTCCAGGGCACCCCAGCGTAGTTGTACAGGTAAAGCATATGCTGAATGGGTTGGTTACCATGTGCATACTGGCCCATATTCATGATCTGCATTTCCCTTATTTCATGGATTACGCTGCCATAATAGCTATCATCGAATACAGGCGGCATATTAAATACAGAGTCCAGCATACTTACAAATGTTTCCTTGCCACCCATCAGGTCCATTAAGCCTTTGATATCATGAAAAACGGACCAGGTATAATGCCAGCTGTTACCTTCGGTAAAAGCGTCCCCCCATTTAAATGGGTTGAAGGGCGTCTGAAACTTACCATCCTTATTACGGCCACGCATCAACTTAGATTCCGGGTCAAATACATTGCGGTAGTTCTGGCTCCTTCTGGCAAATTTTTCTATTTCAGCTTTAGGTCGCTTTAACGATTTAGCTAACTGATAAATAGTAAAATCATCATAGGCATATTCCAGTGTACGGGCTGTATTTTCATTTACATCTACGTCATAGGGAACATAGCCCAGTTCATTATAATACTTTACACCTTTACGGCCCACAGAGCTTACCGGCCCTTCATGTTCCGTATTCTTTAAAATAGCTTCATAGAGTGTATTAATATCATAACCGGTGCCCCCTTTCAGGTAAGCATCTGCGATGATTGAAGCAGAATTGGAACCTATCATACAATCGCGGTGACCAGGACTAGCCCATTCCGGCAACCAGCCACTTTCCTTATAAGCATTTACCAGTCCTTCCTGTATGTGTGCATTCAATGTAGGATACATGATATTCAGGAAAGGGAATGCAGCGCGGAAAGTGTCCCAGAAACCATTGTCGGTAAACATATAACCGGGTAATACCTGACCGTTGTAAGGGCTGTAGTGCACGACTTGCCCTTTAGGGTTCATTTCATAGAACTTGCGGGGGAACAGCATCGCACGATACAGGCAGGAATAAAAAGTGCGCACCTGTTCAATAGTACCACCCTCTACCAATACGCGGCCCAACTCTTCATTCCAGGCGGCTTTTGCTTTTTGTTTTACTACTTCGAAGTTGTCTTTTCCTATTTCCTGCTGCAGGTTTAATTCGGCCTGTTCCGGGCTGATAAAAGAGGAGGCTACTTTTACCTGTACCTGCTCTCCTTTACGGGTAGCAAAGCCTATCACAGCTCCTACGTGATTGCCTGTAACATCCAGCGTACCTTCTTTTAACGCTTTATTATTCCAGGTAGCCTGGTAAGTGAAAGGTTTATCAAAATACAGTACAAAATAGTTCTTAAAGTTTTTCGGTACCCCTCCGCTATTTTTGGTAGTATACCCTACGATCTTACCTTGCTCTGGTATGATCTTTATGGAAGAGCCTTTGTCAAACGCATCTACCAGGATATATGCCTTTTCCGTTTGAGGAAAAGTAAACCGGAAACGGGCGGCCCTTTCTGTAGGCGTGATCTCTGTGGTCACATCATGATCTGCCAGGTATACACTGTAATAATACGGTTTGGCAATTTCAGATTTATGGGAAAACCAGCTGGCACGGCTATCTTCATCAATTTTTACGGTGCCGGTAAGCGGCATGATTGCAAATTGTCCGTAGTCATTGATCCAGGGGCTGGGCTGGTGCGTTTGTTTAAAGCCCCTGATTTTATCCGCATCATAGGTATACGCCCATCCATCTCCCATTTTCCCGGTTTGTGGCATCCAGAAATTCATTCCCCAGGGGCAAGCCACTGCCGGATAGGTATTACCGTTGGACAGGCTGGGTTTGGAGGCAGTACCCATCAGTGGATTGATCCACTCTACCGGGTCGGTGACTTTCTCCACAATTTGTGCCTGGACAATACTGGTTCCCATTACCAGTAAAGCCGTTATCGTTTTTCTCATAGCTTAATAATATCTCATTAAAACAACTAACAATACAAGTCCCTAAAATACAATATTGACAGGATGCAGCAATTAAAATTTGTCCTTTACGGGCCTGGCTTGCTGGCGGCAGGATACAATCATTAAGAAAAATTAACATTTTATGGTTATGAAAAGTGCCTGATAAAGGATAGATTTACAGCTTTTGCTTTTGGACCTACAGCCAACGTAACACTGTTTTGACTTGACATTGATATTGTATTATTTAGTTTTACCGGTTATCTACCTGATATCCCTGCTGCCTTTCCGCGTGCTTTACCTGCTCTCTGATGGCGTTTATGTGCTATTATACCATGTAATAGGGTACCGTAAAAAGGTAGTACTTGATAACTTACGCAACTCATTTCCTGAAAAAAGTGAACAGGAAATCCGGCAAATCTGCCGGGAATTTTATCATTATTTCTGTGATTTGTTCCTGGAAACTTTTAAAACGCTGACAATCAGCAAAGAAAAGATGCTGCGGCATTGCAGCTTCCATCCGGATACAGTTGCCCTTTTTGAGCAAATGGCAGCAGCAAAGAAAAGTGTAATCCTGGTAATGGGCCATAAAGGGAATTGGGAATGGGCAGGAAATACCTTCAGCATAGTTTGCCCGCAACAGCTGTATGTGATTTATCATCCGCTGGCCAACAAACACTTTAACGGGCTGATGTATAAAATGCGTACCCGTTTCGGCACTAAGTTAATTGCCATGCAGGATACCTTCCGCGACATGGTATCCAACCGGAAAGAAGTCAACGCCACTGCATTTATTGCCGACCAGGCCCCCAATCCTAAAAGCGCGCAGTGGCTCACCTTTATGCACCAGGATACGCCTGTATTTACCGGCACAGAACGGATTGCACAGAAAATGAACTACCCGGTAGTATACGTTTCTGTAGTACGTGTCAAAAGGGGATATTATACGGTGTATGCTGAAGTGTTAATTGGCGAACCGGCCTCCACTGCAAATGGGGAAATAACAACCTCCCATACACGAAAACTGGAAAAAGATATTCATGCGCAGCCTGCTACCTGGTTATGGACGCACCGGCGCTGGAAACATAAAAGAGAGCTGTAAGTATACACCATTAAAATAATCTGAAAAGTATTTTATGCTGGAAGGGAAAGACCTGATATTGGCTACAAAGCCTTATGCAAGTGAATTTAGAGGAAAAAGCTGGTTATACACTTTATCAACGCTTTGCTTTTTGCTGTTGGCGTTAACAGCTACTTTGCTGGCGCCCTATCTTCTCCTGAAGATTGCAGCCAGCATTTTATCTGGCCTGCTGATTGTCCGCATGTTTGTGATCTATCATGACCATCAGCACCATGCCATTCTGTACAAATCCAAGCTGGCTGATGTGATCATGGCCATTTTCGGTATTTATGTGCTGGCACCCACCAGCATCTGGAAACGCTCCCATGATTACCACCACAAGCACAATTCCAAATTATTCAGTGCCAGTATAGGCTCCTATCCGATTGTAACCAGGAAAAAATTCCTGTCTATGAGCAAAGCGGAAAAACGGAGCTATCTGTTTACCCGGCATCCGCTCACCATTCTGTGGGGCTATTTATCCATGTTCCTGGTAGGGATGTGTATTAATTCTTTTCTGAGCAGCCCACGTAAGCATATGGACTCTCTGCTGGCCATTATTATCCATCTTACTGCCAGCATAGCTGTTTACTGGTTACTGGGATGGCAAAGCTGGTTACTGTTTATCTTCATTCCCTTTTTTATCGCCTGTAGTATTGGCGCTTACCTGTTTTATGCCCAGCATAATTTTCCGGGGGTAACTTTCAGTGACAATGAAAGCTGGAGCTATGACAAAGCCGCCATGCTTTCATCCAGTTATATGGTCATGCCTCCCCTGATGGCCTGGTTTACCGCCAATATCGGCCACCATCATATCCACCACCTCAATGCCCGTATACCTTTTTACCGCCTGCCGGAAGTCATGCAAGGTATTCCGGCCCTGCAAAACGCTAAAACCACTTCCCTGAAACCCAAAGATATCTGGGCATGTTTTCAGCTGAAAGTATGGGACCCGGAAATGAATCAGATGGTAGGCATTAAATCTAAAAAGCTGCGTGCCTTGAGCTATGAGCTACGAGCTTAAGGCAGGGAGTGGGTTAAAAGAGCTTTCAGCTAAAGGCTAACAGCTATTTTATGCTACCGGTGTAATTCATAAGTATTAGCAGGTAATGATTCCGCCAGGTATCTCCGGTCCATTTCCGAAAGCGGGGGCATTTGAGCGGTAGCCAATGCATCTTCCAGTTGCGGCATGGTACGGATACCTACTACCGCAGAAGTAACGGCCGGATGCTGTAATACAAACTGTAAAGCAGTACGGGCAGGGTGTCCCGCCGGTCCGGCGATTTTCCGTAGTGCCGCCGCCGCATAGCGGACTTCTTTCTCCGAGTAATTCAAATAAGGTACCGCCGGCTTATCCACCAGCAATCCACCAGCCACGCCTCCCCTTACCAGTACCCCAATACCATGTTCCTTCAGCAGGGGCAGGCAGCTTTCTTCGGGACGGCGGTCCAGCAGGCTATACTGCATCATTACACTAACAATATTGGAACGGCTGATATACTCCCGTATTACATTAGGACGGATAGAAGAAATCCCATAGTACCGGATCTTACCTTGCTGTTTCAGCAATTCAAAAGCGGAGATGGTTTCATCAATCGGATCATCCATTGTTCCTCCATGGAGCTGGTACAGATCGATATAATCGGTTTGCAGCCGGCGCAGGCTGCCTTCCACGCAGGATAAAATGTATTCCTTACGGGGGTTCCAGTCCCAGCCACTACCATCTTTCCGCCACTGGTTGCCAGCTTTGGTAGCGATAATTACCTGTGCCCGCTTACCCTGGAAGGCTTTTCCCAGCAGTTCCTCATTTGCCCCTTTCCCATACAGGTCGGCGGTATCAAAGAAATTAATCCCCCTATCCAGTGCTTCGAGCAACAAACGGGTATCTTCCACCGGAGTACCGGTAAGGGACATTCCCCCAAAGCTGATTTCACTAATTTTCAGGGTAGATTTACCTAATACACGATAGTTCATTATACATCATTTTAAGATCTTAAAGAGATGGTTATCAGGGGATGCAGCGCGTTTTGACTGCCACCCGCCAGTTAAAGGTACAAAGCCTCCGGCTATCCGGTTTATTTATCAGGATTGTTCCATTTTACTTAGATTTGGGGAAGTCTGTTGTTTTAAGGCTTCCTCCAAACTATAAATTCGGGATAAGCGTTAATATATCTAGTTCCTAATGTACTTTATATGCCAATAAGAATTTCGTCGAGCGTTGCAAAAGTTATGGTGAGCCTGGTACTGGCAGGCGGATTATTTACAGCCTGCCGCAAAAAAGAAGTCGCCGACACTGGCACCAATCCACCTTCCGGTAACGGTACCCCTAAATCGGATGAAGATTCCCTGAAATACCTGATGTATAACATCATGCAGGTAAGCTATGCTGACGGGGGCCGTAATACGAGCTTTGACCTGCCTACCTATTACTGGTATCAGCAGGTACCTAAAACAGATCCTTTTTCTTCCAGCTTTGCCAAGGCGGAAGACCTGCTGACATCTTTGATCAGCTATCCGGTGGATGCCGCTAAGAACAAGATAGACCGTTACAGCTTCCTGGACCGTACCGGTACCTTGTCGAACAAACTGATCAATGGTATTGTGGGACAAACCCAGGCCGATGTAAAAGGAGATTTCGGACTTCAGGCTACTTATACGAGAAGCGGGCAGCTGATCGTGCTTTATACGGATAAGAATTCTCCTGCCGGGCAGCAGGGTATCCAACGCGGATGGGAAATTACTGCGGTGAATGGGGATAGTAATATCTCCTATGATAACGGAGGGGCCAATACCAAGAAAGTAGAAGCAGCGCTGTTTTCGTCCAACCAGGTAACCCTTGCTTTTAAAGCACCCGGTGGGGCCAATATGGGTACTTATTCGCTCAGTGCCTCCTCTTACAACATTAATCCGGTATTGTTCGACACGGTATATACCGTCAATAGCAAGAAGGTAGGCTATTTTGTTTTTTATACTTACGCCAGTCCTTTCGCCAGTAATGGCGCCCCTACCACTACCAAGCTGGAGCTGGACAGGGTATTTAATAAGTTTTCTGATGCAGGCATACGTGACCTGATTGTAGATCTGCGGTACAATGGCGGAGGCTCTGTGAGCACTGCCCAGTACCTGGATAATGCCATTGCGCCTGCTGCTACGAAAGACAAGAAGATGTACAACTATATCTACAATGATAAGCTGTCGGCCAATTTAAGCGCTTCCGGCCTCCCTGCAGGGATTAATTTTGCCGGCGGGGGTAATCTTCAACTGAATAATGTATTCTTTATAGTGAGCGATAATACCGCCTCTGCCAGTGAGCTGACGCTGAACAATCTGAAGCCCTATATGAACGTAAAACTGGTGGGCGCCAAAACCTATGGCAAACCAGTAGGCTTTATCAGTTTCAATATTGCGGCCCATGATGCTACCGGTACCCGTAAATACCTGGCAGACCTGTACGCTATCAACTTTGAAACACGCAATGCCAATAACGAAGGGGGCTACTTCAGCGGTATTGACGTAGATCATCCTGCGCTGGATTACGTAGACGTTCCCTGGGGAGCGGCAACCGACGATAACCTCAAAGGGATATTTGCCTATATTTCTTCCAATGGTACCTTTCCTGCTCCTACTCCCGGCGCCCGTATGGCAGCCCCTGACAACAACAGGGTAGCCCTTCCCGGCGCATTACGGTTAAATAGTTTTAAAGATATGGTAGACTACCAACTAGGAAAGCAATTGCAAAAATAAAATGACACCCATTTACTGTACTGTCATACCTGTCGCTTTTCTTAGCAAAAAAGCCTGGTACATTTCCTGTCACATTGTTATCTTGCGGCAATGTTGAGCTTGTTATACATGACATTTCACCTGATGGTAACGGATAGTGTTCCAGCGAAGCCAGCCAACATTGTGGAATTCCCTTTAAAAAGCAGGGTAGAATTATTTTCAGTGCGGAACCGGTATGAGTTCAGTAAATCTCCTTTTGGATTTAATACCAGGGACTATTCGGGGCTACGCCCCAAAAATGAGCTGTATGTAGGTGTGTATGGTCAATACAGGTGGATTGGACTGGCATATAGCCGGAATGTGTATGGCCGTAAAAAGGATGCCAATGGCAATGAAATCAAGGCCACTACGATGGGGCTTTCCGCAATAGGTGATAAATGGGGAGGGATTGGTACGTTTCATAGCTACCGGGGATTAGCGATGGTAAACCGGCGTAACGAAAAAGAAGTGATCTACCCCAATCTGAAGTTCCGGGAATTAGCAGTGAGTATTTATCATGTGCTAAACGGCGAGGATTTTTCCATGCGGGCAGCAATATCCTATAGTGCCCAGCAGATGCGTTCTGCAGGGTCTTTTTTTATATGGTTACAATTAAATGGCCAGCAGTGGAATGCGCTGCCCTCTTTACAACAGGATAGTGTAAGCATTCCCATTGTAAAAGATGATGCTCCCTGGAAGAATGTTATCAGTGCAGTACCACAGTTAGGTTATGGCTATAATGTAATTTTTGGCACCAAAGGATGGGGCGCCAGCATTTTAATCCATACCGGTGTAGGCCCGGCTGTATTGTGGTCTGAACATGAGCCCAGGCAGTTTAAAGCCTCCTGGGCCCTGGGTGCTGCCGCACAAGTGGGCTATAATGGCCCCAAGTGGTATACTTACCTGCATGCAGATGAGAATTGTCAAAGCAGGATAGGCTTCACCAATCAATCCTTGTATATGGTGATGCAAAACGTTTTGCTCACCATAGGCCTGCGCTTGTAATGTATGCCTATTCCCTGGCATCATTAAACTCCAGCCAGTAGCCATCAGGATCCTGCAAATAAATCTGCTTTACCCCATCTACCCTCACAGTAGGTGTTTTGCCCGTACCGGCCCAGTTGGTAAAATCTATTTTATGCTTATTCAGCACTTTGATAAATGCATCTACAGACGGGATGCTAAAACAAAGGTGGGTATTTTTGTCGTGAGGGATGGCAGCTTTGGCCCCCTGAATAAGATGCAGGTGGCTCTTTTCTGCAATGCGGAACCAGGTATGCTTGCCATCATGAAAAGGCTCAGGAATGGTATCTATGCCTACAATATCCCTGTAAAAAGCAGTGCTTTTCTGCAGATCCACTACATACAATGCAATGTGATTCAGCACCGGCCTTTGCTGTGCACTGGCTTTTTCCTGTGTTCCCAGCAGGCTGGCACCTGCCAATAAACAAACGATCAGTAATTTTTTCATAAAACAATATACACCGCCCTGTTTATACTGTCAAGTACTTTCTTGCAGACAATAAGGGGACAAGGGATTGTAAACGTGATGGCATATCATCCGCGGGGATGCTCCCATAAAAAGCGGGGATATCAATAATGATATCCCCGCTACTATTATTTCATTCCGGCCAGCCGGTGTTATTATTCTGCAGCTTTCCAGGTATTATTTGCCGGATCTACATCCGGAAAGTCATGGTCCGGATCGATCACTACTTCGGTAAGCGGAGAAGTAGCGGCATATCTGAAAGTCCAGGTACCGCCACGCTGCCATATTTCCACTGGCAGTTTCACGGTGCTGGTTTTACCATTAACTTCTTTAATCGCTATTACTACCGGCATCGCCATTTGTTCCAGGTTAACGATCGTGATCAATGCGCCTTTGGCAGGATCATTATCCACGTATTTTACGTCTTTGACACCCTGATCCAGCTTCCAGCTATTGAGGAACCAGCCCCGCCAGAACCAGCCCAGATCTTCCCCTGCTGCATTTTCCATGGTACGGAAGAAGTCGTTGGGTGTAGGATGTTTATATGCCCAGCGTTTGATGTAAGTACGGAAAGCATAATCAAAACGCTCTTCTCCCAACACCTGACTGCGTAATAAGCGCATGGCCATAGCAGGTTTGTAATAGGCCCCTACCGCCAAAGCACCTGGCTGTATTACTTCGGGGCTGCTCATCACCACTTCCGAAGCAGGGCCGAGAATAGCATTTGCTGCCCGCTGTGCATCCGGCCTTTTATAAAACTCCCCATTGTTGAACGCTTTGGTACCAATTTCATTAATGAACGTATTTAATCCTTCATCCATCCAGGCATATTTGCGTTCGTTAGAACCCACCAGCATCGGGAACCAGTTGTGTCCAAATTCGTGATTGGTGACAAACCACAGTCCATCCTTCCTGCTTTTCCAGCTGCAAAATACAATACCGGGATATTCCATTCCCCCTACGATACCCGCCACATTGGTAGCTACCGGGTAAGTGTATTCATACCAGCTTTTGGAATCATGTTCAATACATCCCTTTACAAATTCAGTAGAGCGGCTCCAGGCATCCTGCCCTGCACTTTCTACCGGGTACAGGGATTGTGCCAGTGCTTTTTTGCCACTGGGTAAATCTATTCTTGCAGCATCCCAGATAAAAGCGCGGGAAGCGCCCCATGCAATATCGCGGGCATCTTTGCAGGTAAAATGCCAGGTAAGATTTCCCCTTGCCGCCGTATTCCCTAATTCTGTACTGTCTCTGATAATGACAGTTTGCGCACTGTTTTTAGCTTTGGTATAACGGCTTAACTGTACCGGAGTTAATACCTGGGCCGCATTCACCAGTTCTCCGGAACCTGCCACTATTACGTTGGCCGGTGCTGTAACGGTGTAATCAAAGTCGCCATATTCCAGGTAAAACTCTCCTGCTCCCAGATAAGGTAAGGTATTCCAACCCAGTACATCATCATATACAGCCATCCTCGGATACCATTGTGCCACTTCATACACCCAGCCATTTTTGGTGAGCACACGGCCCATACGGTCGGTACCATATAATGGTATCTCAAACGCATATACTATTTTTATTTCAATAGTACCTCCGCTGGCTTTCAAAGCCTGTGGCAGGCGTATTTGCATACGGGTATCATTGATAATATAATCTGCCTCCTGTGTTTTTCCGTTCTGGATAAGGTGAACAGATTTTATTTCGTTTCCTTTTGTGAAGGTCTTGTTCGCATAGCGTCCACCACTGACCAGCGCAGTAGCTTCCCCCCTGGAGTCCTGCTGATATACGTTCTGGTCCAGCTGTAGCCAGAGGAAAGGTAATTCTTCCGGGCTGTTGTTTTTATAGTTGATAATCGTGGTACCGGCTACGGTATGTTGTGCCGTATCCAGGGTTACGTTAATTTTATAGTCGGCGCGGTTTTGCCAGTATTTAGGTCCCGGAGCACCGCTGGCACTACGGTATTCGTTACCATCAGACTTATAAAATAAAGGGTCAAATACTTCGTGCTGATTATACCTGGAAGTAGTTTGGGCAGATGCAGCCTGCACGCAGCAAGCCGTTAGCCATAAGGCTGTAAAAATGATTTTGTTGTATCTCATGCGATTCAGAATAAAAAAGCGCCAATAAAAGCTCGTAAATATAGAATGATCCGGCTATTTAACCGGCAAAACATTTATAAACGGTAATAGCGCAATACCGGTACTTTCCGGGCAGCGCAGGCCTGTATCGCCTGATTATGAAATGCTTCCGATGATGATGACCTTAAAAAAGGGGATTGGGGAAACCCGCCTGTTGACCATACGAATACACAAAAAGAATAATCTGTTTACTCCATGGCGCAATAATGCTTTTTGATTCCCGTTATACTGCCAGGGATGGCCCTCTGCCATTCTTTTTTGGATCAGTATTATTGCATAATTTAGTGATTGTTAAAAGCGTACACCCATTGTTTGCGACTCAACTCACGACTATTAAATTCATTATACATGAAACGGATATTAGTATTGGTTACCTGCTTTTTCCCCCTTATACTGTGTGCCCAGACCAAGCTTACCCAACCTCAGATGGATGATTTTTCTGACAGGGCCGCTCATCACTTCCAGATTCCGAATGATTCTATCATGGGATTTATTACGGATCAAATGACCCGCAGTGGTTCCGGCGGACTGGATGTAGATAAAACGATGGGCGAGCTTAAAAAGGACCCCGAAGCATTGGATGCCGCCTTGAAGTATCTGTATCAATTCAGCAATTGTAACCGTCAACGCCTGATCGGAAATCTAAGGACGATGGGGATACAAAATGCGAATGTGTTTCCCATGGCTACGTATATTGTAAATAAATATAAGGGGGAAGCCAAGGAACTCATGGAAGAGAAAGCAGCCTATGTAAAGCTGATGCCCAGCCCCGCACCTCCGGCAGCAGCAGCGCCTGTAGCCAGCAACAATGCGGCACAGCCTGAGGCGGCTAATACTACCAGTACTGCTAACACAGCTGCACCAACGCAAACAGCGGCTGTAGCCCCTCCGCCACCACCCGCTCCGGATCCCTACAACTGGGATGTAAGGAAAATATTCTCCCTGCATCAGCCGGAAAAATTTATTGAAATGTATGGGAAGGAAAACGTGATCACCCGGCAGGCGACTGATATGGAAGGCAATAACATCGGCCAGGCATATGTAGTATTTCCGGATAGTAATAATGAAATGCAGGTCATCTTCGGAGGCGATAGTACTACTACCGTAATCTTCAACAAGGAAAATGCAAAATGGAAATCGCCGTTTGGCATCAAGGTAGGTGATCCGCTGGCAAAAATTGTTAAAATCAACGGGAAAGATTTCAGAATAAACGGCTTTGAATGGGCCAACGGAGGTAGTGTGGATAGCTGGGAAGGTGGTGCGATGGATGGCAAAGGGGTATCCATTACTTTCAAAGCAATGAATACCGGAGATCCTAAATTGTACGACCCCGTAACCGGTGATAAAAAAGTAAAATCAGATCATTCTTCTATGAAGAAACTGGATGTGGTAGTAGAAGAAATCTCCTTCAAGAGTAATTAAGTATACCACCTATCATAAAATGGGGCTAACCATCAAAAGTAATGGTCAGCCCCGTTTTATTTGGATACCTGACAAACACCTGTTGCCGGCGATCAATATTGATCGTTCAGTCCGAAGATGGGCTTCCTGTTCATCCATCTGCCCCTGGTAAAGTCTGGAATATATTGCAGGGAACCACCCTCTGCAACAGATTGTTCACTCAATGGGGTGATAGCATACCAGGTAGCCAGGTCATATACATCCAGTGCATAAGGTGCTTTTCTTTTGACACTCTCAATAAAAGAATTGATCACATACCAGTCCATACCACCATGACCAGCGCCTGCTGCATCTCCGGAATAACGTTTCCACAGCGGATGATCATACCTGGCCATATAACTACCCGGATCATTTTCACTGCCTGTTTTTTCCCATTCGTCATACTTGCTTTTGCCTTCTACATAAATTGATTGCTGGTCGTCCATCCACAGCCCGTTAGTGCCCTGCACCCTGAAGTTGAGCGAATAAGGGCGGGGAGAATTAGTGTCGTGTGATAAAAGAATCGTTTCCCCATTACTTGTTTTGATGAGTGTACTAACGATATCTCCCAGCTTAAATTCCACCTTTGCATTAGGATGATTTTCCCCACCGTGATCAACAATATATTTATGTAATCCCCGCGACTTGGTAGCCATAGATGACAGGGACAGTAAGCGGTTGCCCCGGTTCATATTAATAATGTTGCCTACCGGCCCCAGCCCATGCGTTGGATAAAGATCACCATTACGATGTACGGAATGATTGGTTCGCCAATGCGCTTCCGACAATGCCTTTTCGCCGAATTCTACGCCACCCCCATAGTATTGTTTGCCGTTATTAAATTTCACGTTTCGCAGGTCATGCTGGTAGCCTCCCTGCAAATGGGTAATTTCTCCAAACAATCCCTGGCGTGCCATATTCAATACCGCCATTACATCCCTGCGATAACAAACATTTTCCATCCCAAACAAAGGCACTCCGGTAGCCTCGCTGGTATTCACCAGTTCCCAGCATTCCTGTACATCTGCCGCACCACACACTTCCAGTGCAGGTGTTTTGCCCGCTTTCATGGCAGCCACTGCCTGGATAGTATGCCATTCCCAGGGTGTAGCAATGATCACAGCATCCACATCATCCCGTTTGAGCAGGTTGTAAAAATCTTCCGGGCCATTGGTATACTCTGCCACCTTCTTCTTAGCACCATATGCCTTGCTGATATATTCCCTTGCTTTGGGCACTGTATATTGGGTATCCGGGTCTGCAATAGCCACTACCTCCACATCTGCGCGACGCAGGCATAATTCCAGGTGGCCTAATCCACGGGCGCCGACTCCTATCAGCCCCACTCTTACCTTAGCCTGTTTTGCTGCGGCAAACAACTCTGCTGGTGAATGTAACAGGGTAGCTCCTATTCCCGCTACCGCTGCTCCCTTAATGAAGTTTCTACGATGCAAATGATGTTGATTCATCTACTGATAATTTGATTACTTAAACAAATAGTTTCTTACAGTTTAAAAAAGATCTTCCGCTGGTATAACCAATAACAGATGTACCATTCCAATACCAGCGCAGCCAATGCTGCAACCACCCGTTGTATATCTGCCGACAAATGTAAAAGGCCGGTAATGCCATTCGTAAATATTCCTACACTGCCATTTAACCATTGCATGCCTAATGTTTCAAAAAGCAGGTAAATAAAGATGGAATTCATCCCTACTACTACCGCTATCCAAACATATTTTTTATGGTCTTTTATGTCAATCCACCAATACAATCCCGCCAGGATCAGCGTTACCCATCCCAAAGAAGCCAATACAAATCCGCCGGTACTGATTCTTTTGATAATCGGGGATATGCCAGCCAGGTCCAATCCATATCCCAGCAATAAAGCGATGATTCCTGCCAGGATCAGGATCCGTATTTTCACCGCACCTGGCCGGGAGCTCATTAATAATTTGCCCGCCGTTACCCCTAAAATGGTGTGTGCTGCGGTAGGAATACAATTAAAGGCCACCCATCCATCTGAATTGATTTTGCCCATCAGCAAAGTATCTACATAGGAACCGAAATTGCGCCCCTGTACAAAAGGCTGATCAAAACCAGGAATGAGGATAGTTCTGTAGAGCACATCATTTAATACGATCATTAATAAGGCTGCTCCTATTTGTACTTTGAAGGATTGATTGATTAAGAAATAGGCTACCAGGGTAGTAAATGATAATTGTGTGAGCACATTCCAGAGTTCCCATACCATTTCACCAGCATAGACACAATGTAATCCTACACCCAGTAAAAACAGTTTCCCGCTGCGGATAGCAATATGTTTGAAATTATCCCAATCAGCAACGCCTTTACTTTTCTTGCGGGTTACAGCGATATACATGGCCGCCCCTGCCATAAACATAAACGCGGGCTGTACCAGGTCCCAAAACCGCAGACCATGCCAGGGATGATGAAAGAACTGATTTACGATACTGCCAAACACACCACCCCATTGCAGGTGCTTTAATGACTCGTACAGCAGACAGCTTTCGCCTGCCAGCAAAAGCATGATAATACCCCGCATCACATCCAGTGATAATAACCTCCCATCTGACTTTTGTATATCCATTCCCTGATTAGTTTTGAATATTGATAGTATGGTTCAGTTGATTGTATCCTGTAGCCGGCTCCCATACCTGTTCATTGGCCAGTTGTACACTGAATGCCGGCATCTCTTTCAGAGAAGCATATTTATCCGGTAAATTCAGCAGCATTTCATAACTGCCAGCCTTTATGCCGGCAGGCAGGCGAAACGCCTGTTTTAGCTGTATGGACCCGGTAAGCCAGGTACGTATCTCCGTATTAAATTCAAAAACATGTTTTTCGCCCGTACTTTTTTCCCGTAGTATTAATTGCACGGGTCTGGGGTTGTAAGGCGCTGCATATCCTACATTCTGCAAGTTGATCATCACCGCTACAGAGTCATTGGGGGTAACCTTATCAGGAAAGGTGCCATCTTTCAGCACTAACCGGTATCCCAGTTTACGTTTGATATTGTCCATACAGCCGCCCGTTTGCCAATCGTTATTTACTTCCGCATTATAGTGTGCATTCAGGAAGCTGTAATGCATCTCTCCAAACTCCTGTTCTGCTTTTCCGGCAGGTTCACAATCATTTTGCGGGCTGTAATCATCACTGCAGGTTTCTCCCCCCACTACCACATACCTGCTATCCATGGAGAAATAGTTACGGAAAGCGGTCGTCGCTTCCTTTCTGGGAGAAGAAGAATTGCCATAATCTTCATAGGTGCCATAGTCGTTGGCACTGGCCAGGAAACAATCATTGTGATAGCCAATTCTTGCTTTATCATTTTCCTGAGCGGCTTCTTCTGTTGTTAATGCTGCAGAAGAGGCCGGTGCATTTACCCCGTAAATGTACCGTTGCTTCACCTGTGGGTAGCGCACCTGTACCATACGGTCCGGGGGCAATGCTTCCAGCAGTGCCTTTAGTACTTCTCCCCTGTCTGCCCAGTTATTGTTCAGCAATTTTGATTGTCCATTAGAAGAAGCATCACCAAAGTAGTCCGTGTAATAGTTCTCGCCCCAGGTGCCAATGAATCCCATCTGCAGGCAGGCTATCACATCCGCATTTTCCTGCAGCAGCGGTTTAAGCTGGCTGATATGCTGCAACACCATATTTTTGGGAGCATCCCCATAAGGCGGACAGATGAATCCCTCCGGGCAGGAACCCGCATTTGAGGTAACGGTATAGGTGAACCGGGGAATCAATTTAACCCCTGCCTTACGGGCGGTAGCAGCATCCTTCTTAAAATTTTCGAGGAAAGTGGCAGGCAAGGGCTTGTTGTTATATCCTTCCAGGATAAAATACCGGAACACCAAAGTGCTCAACACACTGTATCCGGCTCCTGTAATATTTTGTACATCACGATACCCCTTTAGTTCTTCCTCTTCCAGCAGATTGTAATCATCCACCCGCGTTTCCGAGTACCGGTAAAATCCCCGTTCAGGATTGGGGAAATCAGCTTTACTCTCGATATAGGTTACTTGTTTTACTTCCGGATGGTTTCCTTCATCAGCATGGTTTGTTTTAGTACATCCTACTGTGAGGAGCAGCCCCAGGATCCATTGTGTATGTTTCATAAGATTTTCAATTTTGCAGACATCCCCATCAGCAGCAGACACAGGTATTCACATATCACTCCCTTCCCACTGTAAATACAGGATGCAGCTAAGTGAATCTAAAAATGGGTAAATACTTAAGTGAAGCAAAACAACCGGAGCCGCTATTACGCTACTTGCTCCGGTTGTTTTATTATTTATTCAAAATTGATCAGTAAGGATGGTTTTCCTGCATCCGGGATACGCCCCAAGGTAGCAGACCAATCGCCTTTAGTAGCAATAATTCCAACACGGAATGCTTTGGTAGCAGACAGCCCTTTTATTTTGGAACGGTTAAGGCGCATTTCAAACTTGAGGATTCCACCGGTTTCTACCTTGGTACCTACCGTATAAAATTCAGTTACCCCTGTTGGGTCAAAACTAAACTCATTCTGGGCACCTTTATGATTGAATACATCGAACCACCCATCCAGTATAGCACCTTCCAATAACACGTCATATCCCCCCTCCGGAATATCGGTCACTAACCCTGTGCCTGCATTATTATCTGTATCCAGGTAAAAATCGAAGATATCAGCATTTGCTGCCTTTGAAGCCATTTCCAGGTACACATAAATGTACTGTGCATCATAGTCAAACTTTGCTCTTTTGAAGAATGTTTCTCCTGCACCAGATACGATTTCATAATCTTTCACCTCGTCCCAGTCGGCCAGAGAGTTGTCATCCAATTTTACAGGAGATGTTTTAGCAATATAGATCACGGTAGAACCTTCTGCCACACTACCATCCTGGGTGGTAGCATATAAAGTAGGTACATATTTTCCCTTCTCCGGGTAAGTATGTACCGGGCTGGTTTCCGTGGAAGAAGTACCATCACCAAAGTCCCATTTATAAGATACGGCACCTTTGGTTTCGTTGGTAAACGTGACTGTTTTATCTACGATGTTTACTTTATAAAAAATATCGGCAACCGGTTTGGCTTCATCCTTTTTACAGGCGCCTGCTATGCTTGCCAGCACTAAGAGTTGTAATATATATTTAATGATCTTCATGATAATACGGCATTAATAGTTGAATGTAATATCAATATCCTTTTACCCACAACAGTTTCTCATTAAGGATTCTGTGTACACAGCGTATTGGTCTGCACTTCATCTATTGGTATATAATAGATGATTCTGGGCGCGTTCCACTTAACGATCATGTTGGGATAATTGCCTGGGTTGACAGACAGATCAATATCTGATTCTTTCAGTCCTGGCAGGTGGTATCCCCAGTAGGTACGATTCAGATCACGTTTATTGCGGTATACATCAAAATTACGATGGCCTTCAAAAGCCAGTTCAATACGTCTTTCTTTCAGTACAATATCCAGCGCTGTTTTTCCTACAGGCAATTTTTTGTTGTACAAGGCATTTTGCAATCCCCGGTTTTTGCGGATCATATCTACGTTATCCAGTGCATCAGCCGTGTTACCAGCTTTAGCCAAAGCCTCTGCTTTGTTCAGGTACATTTCTGCCAGACGGAACATAATCGGTGAGCTTAACGTAGGGCTTCCTCCCTGGAAGGAAAACTTACTGATATAATATATTTCAATCCCATTCTTCTTTTGCATATTACCATCTCCATCCTTCAGTGGTACTATATAAGACCAACGTACATCTTCCTTATTAGCCGACATGGTATCCCGAAGGGATTGGGAAGCATATTCTTCTCCCCAGCCGGAGTTACCATCAGAGTAAAGCATGGAAGCAATAGAACCTGCCTTTCCATAATCATCCGCTGCAGAAAAAGCTACACAAAAGATGGTTTCTTTCCCTGCCAATGCATTTGCAAACAGGGTTGGAAAAGAACTGGCTGTTTCCAAGGTAAACCGGCCTGAGTTGATCACCTTATCAGCATAATAACCAGTACTGTCATTCACTTCTTTATACAGATAGGCTCTTGACAACAAGGCCCAGGAAGCCTCTTTAGATGCAAACTGCACCCCACGCGCCTGATTCATCAATTCGGCACCTTTCAACGCATCTGATATCACGGAAGCATACACTTCTTTTACGCTGGACCTTGCTTTCTGAGCAGGGTCGCTGCTGGAAGTACGCAGGATAATACCGTTGGCATTAGGATCCTGTGTGTATGGTCTGGCAAATAACCTCACCAGGTTGAAGTGACAGAAAGCCCGTAAGAAATAACACTCTCCGATCAGTTGTTTAATGCTCTCATCGGGATTAGGCATCTTTTCTGCCGATTCTATCACCGTGTTTACGTCATTAATGATCTTATAGGAAATGTACCAGAAATAGCGACTGTTCGTTTGTGTAGCAGTATGATCCAGCGAAAAGCTGTAATACAGCGGATCCGTAGTGGTTTGTGCACAAACAATATCATCTCCGGCAAAATCGCTCAGCTGAAAATACTGGCGCAGGTACATGTTGTTGCCATCCACTGTGCCATTAAAGGCCACATGATCCTTGAATAATGCATAAGCACCATTCAATGCCTTTTGCAATCCATCCTTTGAATTAGTGAGGGTACCGGTAGTAATCGCATCACTGGGATTTACATCCTTCAGACAACCGGTTATCAGCAGTGGTAAAATAAGTATGATAAAAAAGAATTTCGTTCTCATGATCTTATAGTTTTTTTCCTAGAACCGGATGTTAACGTTTAACAGATACTGGCGATTATTGGGGTACTTAAAGTCAGACACACCCGGCATGATATAACTGCCGGTAGCAATGGTAGTACCCGGATCCTGGCCCAGGAATTTTGTAAATGTGTAAACGTTATCCGCCGTTAAAGAAACAGTTACCCCATCCAGTTTGATACTGCTGATCCAATGTTTCGGCAGTTCGTAAGAAAGGGAAATATTACGGATAGACAGGTAGCTGCCATCTTTTAAATAACGGGTAGAAGTTTCTGTACCGTTAGCTGCATTTTGCGGACTTGGCTCTGTAGCATCATCACCAGGCTTAGCCCAGGTGCTATACCCCTTGGGCAGTACAATCTGGTTGTAATAAGGTTCAATACCATCATTCATCACAAACCGGAGTGCATTACTAAATACCTTATTACCGGAAAGGAAGTAAGCATTTACACTTAAGGCCAGATTTTTGTACTTCCACTGAGAAGTAAATCCACCCTGGAATTTAGGCAGTGCAGATCCTACTTCCTGATAGGTAGCGCTTGCATAATCGGACGTAGCTTCTCTGGAAAGTACTTTTCCATCTGCATCCTTTTTCACCACTTCCCATTGCGGAGCACCGGTTTCTTTGTTTACACCCAGCCATTTAGGCATATAGAACTCATAGAGATTACCTCCATTCCTGTAGATCTGGGAAATACTCCAGGTAGGCTGGGTACGGGTAATATCGCTGGGCAGGTGCTGTAATTTATTTGAGTTGAAATTGATATTAAAATCTGTATTCCATTCAAAGTTTTTCGTCTTTATATTGATGGTATTCAAACCAATCTCCACTCCATTATTGATGATCTGGCCGGCATTTTCCCAACGTTGTTCAAAACCTACAGACAATGGCTGTGACACCTGTAACAACAGATTTTTAGTGACGTTGTTATACACATCCACCGTCAGGTTGATCCGCTTTAACAAACTCACATCAATACCTGCGTTCAGCTGGTGTTTACTTTCCCAGGTAAGATCCGGGCTTGGTAACTGCAAAGGAGTAGCGGCAGGAGAAGTATTGTACTGGCTGCTCAGGGAATAAAGCCCCAGATAACGGGAGGATCCGATATCCTGTGTACCGGTAACCCCATAACTACCTCTTATTTTAAGCATATCCACAATGCCATTATTCTGCAGGAAAGGTTCATTGCTCATCAACCAGGCAGCAGAAACCGCCGGGAAGGAACCATAGCGTTTACTGGCAGGAAATGCAGTAGAACCATCCACACGGTAAGACCCTGTCAGGAAGTACTTTTCCCGGAAGCCATAACTTACCTGTGAGATAAAGGACTGAATAATTGCGGCATCATTATAACCATTTACCAGCTGCGTATTAGACACTACATTCAATACAGACAATCCGATGGGCAGTCCTTTACCGGAAGCACCCACAATCTCAGTTTTACTGTTTTCAATAGCAATACCAGCCAGACCACTGATCGTATGGTCGCCCTTCTGGAAATTGAATTTTAACAGGTCATTGGAGATAATTCCGTAGCTCAGCGTTCCCAGTTCATTCAGGAAACCAGCACCATTATATTGTCCTGCCACCACTGGAGAATAATAATCTGTGCTCTTACTGTAGTTAGCAGCCGTTCTGTTGGTACTGGAAAAAGACAGCCAGTCTGTGATCTGTACATTCAGGTTCAGATCATAGTTTACATTGAAGCTTTTATATGGATGGTTGGAATTATTAATGGTATGAATAGGATTTGTTTTATCCCTTGACCACCATTTTGCGGTACTGTTACCATCTACATATACCGGTTGCCCATTGGCATCATAAGGATTATCCCAGGGAATATTCAGATAGGCATAGAACACATCATCATAATTATAGCTCTTTCCCGTAGCAGCACTGATATTGATATTATTTGTTACACTCACCTTTTTAGAAAAATGGTGGGTTGCATTACCACGGAGGTTGATACGCTGATAATTTGTATTTAGAAAGGTTCCTTTTTCATTGTAGTAGGAAATACTGGTATAGTATTCATTTTTCTCTGTGCTTCCGCTGGCTGCCAGATAAATATTTTGCACAGGTGCTGTCTGGAACATGTTGGTGAGCCAGTTGTAGTTCTGGTCGCGCAATGTTCTCGGACGTTCTGCGTAGAATTTGAGGAGATCTATTTTATAGGAATTGTTGGTAGTACCGGGAATATAATCACGATACAGTTCTTTATGTCTTTCATACAGCTGGCTGCCGTTCATCATCTGTATTTTACCAAAGTCCGGCTTACGGAATCCGGTAGTTACCTTAGCTTCAAACTTTGTTTTGCCAAGACGTCCTTTTTTAGTGGTGATGATAATTACACCGGCATTTGCCTGGGAACCATACATAGCAGTAGCACCGGCATCTTTCAATACCGTTACGTTTTCCACATCATTCGGATCATAATTACCACCGATAATCCCATCTACTACATATAAAGGGTTCTGAGAGGCATTCACAGAAGATACACCCCTTAGTCTTACTTCAGCGCTGCTACCCGGCACCCCGGAGCTGTTGATCACCTGCAAGCCTGCCACCTTTCCCTGTAACATGGAACCGATATCATTGGTGGTAACATCTTTCAGTTTTTCGGCCGACACGGTAGTAACCGAACTGGTAAGTTCGCTTTTCTTTTTACCGCTGTACCCTACTACCACTACTTCATTAAAGCTTTTGGTATCTTCCTGGAGTGTAACATTGATGGTTTTACGGGCAGGAGAAATGCTGATTTCCTGGGTAACAAAACCGATGTTACTGATCACCAGGGTACCGGAAGACGGCAGGTCCCTGAGTATGAACTCTCCTTGTCCATTGGTTTGGGTCCCCTTCTGGGTACCTTTTACCATTACCGTAGCCCCTGGAAGTGGTGTATTATCCGCAGTGGTTACCTTTCCGGAGAGGGTGATAAGCGTATCTGCTACCGCCGGGGCAGATGACGATTCCACTGTTTTTGCAGGTAGTTTTTGGATCACAAAGCTGCTTCCTTCCAATTTGTAAGCCACCTGTTGGTTTTTAAGACACAGGTCCAGCACCTGCTGTACCGATAAATCCTTCACATCAATAGAAACGGGGGTGGTACTCGAAAGCACTTTTTCCGAGTATACAATTGATACCCCTGTTTGGGTAATTACCTCGGCAAAGATCTTTTGCAGGGGCATATTCTTGACAGATAATGTTACCCGCTGGGAATAACCGGCAGCACTCACGTGCAGGCAGGTAATTAACAGGAGAAATGTGGTCAGCTTCATAACCAGGAGCGTTTGGGTTGGCAGCCCGCGCCAGGAGCGGGCTATTACATTACAGTTGAAATGCATACTTTTGTAGTGTTTGGTAATACTTTAAATGATCTTACAGAGATTTCTTAAGAATGCCAGATGACTGACCGGGGGTGTTGCAAGCGCCTCCGGTTTTTAAATGGTATTCTTCATTGATGCTATCAATCAAGATTAAACGCATAACCTTTTGTAGTACAGGTTGACGTGCTTAAAATTTTGGTTGTCTGAACAGTTTTTCTATTAATATATCTATAGCCTGTTATTTATGCAGGCCCATTCGTGAAATTATTCAAGCCTTCAGGGCAATACAATTACCTTCCTTCCCTCTATCCTGAAATGATTGTAACCGCTGGCTTCCAGCAACTTCAACACACTAGACAAGTGAAGGTTTCTGGCAATTCCGCCACCGTATAGTTCAATGCTGGGAGTTACATCATACACAATATCCACATCATACCAGCGTGCTACCTCTCTTAATATAGCGGGCAATGCCATATTATTAAATACGAACATGCCATTTTTCCAGGCGATGATCTTTTTTACATCCGCATCCTGTACACGAATAGTCCGGCTTTCATTATTTAACACCGCCTGCTGGCCCGGCTTTAATAATTGCAGCCCGGTACCCTCCTTCACCTGCACGACTCCTTCCAGCAGCGTAGTATTTACGGTACCTTCATCCTTATAAGCCATTATATCGAAATGAGTACCCAATACCTGTACTTCCATTTCGTTTACCATTACTTTAAAGGGTTGTGCTGCATTGGGGGCTACTTCAAAATAACCTTGTCCCTCCAGTTCTACCCTTCTTTCTTTTCCTGTAAAAGCTGTAGGATACTTTAAAGAGGAAGAGGAATTCAGCCAGACTTTCGTTCTATCCGGTAATGTAATCCTGAATTGCCCTCCTCTGGGTGTAGATAATTTATTGTATTGAATACCAGCAGCCGATTGCTGTGCGGCATACAATAGCTGTCCGTTTTGCTGCTTGATATTGGTATTACCACGTGTGATCACCTGGTTGCCAGCACTATCCAATGTAACCGTAGAACCATCAGCCAGGGTTAATATTGCTTTATTACTTCCGGGGGCTACGTCTGTTTTTAGTTGCCCTGCAATCGTTATCTCCCCGCGGGTCTTATTACGCTGTTCCAACCACCAAAAAGCAGTTCCAACCATTAAGAGCAACACCGCCGCTGCTGCTACCCTCCGGAAAGTAAACAGCGTTCTCCTCCTGGCGGGCTGCTGCTGGATAATACTTTCATATACACTGTCGCGATCTATTTCCGGCAGCTCCTCTCCAGGCATCATATGCTGATAGGTATTTTCCATGAAACTATGCAACGTTTCATCATTGGCGGCTTCCGCGATATAGGCGAATAACTCCTCCAGCTCCTCCCTGGAACAGGTTTTGCCCGTATAGCGCTGCAACAGATATGTTATTCTGGACGGATCCTGCGACATAAATCAGATTTTGAACAGGCATATAAGCCCCCTATAATATAAAGACGGATGGGCAGGAAGAAAGGACCGTGAAAAAGTAATTTATTTTTAACGCCCTTGATAAGAAAGGGTTACAGGGTGCTAACGTAATAACAACGGCGCACAGGCCAACTGAAAAAATATTGCCAGCAGGGAGGAATGCCTGGCCAGGAAACACCGGATATGTTTTAAGGTTTCTACCAGCAGATTTTTCACCCTGCTTTTAGACAGCTGAAGTTGCTGCCCGATCTCGTCATGGCTTAAGCCCTGCTGACGACTAAGCCTGAAAACAATTTGCTTCTGTGGCGATAATTGCAGCAATGCCTTATTGATAAGTGCTTTACTTTCCCGGGCATCCAATTGCTGTTCCACCTCATCAGATATTTCCGAAATATTAGCCCATACCTGGTCTATCAACCTTTGCTGTAAAGCGATCTTACGGAGATGATCTACTGTTTTATTCCGGGCGATCATAAAGATGTAGTTTCCCACATGGTCTATATCAGGTAGTTGTTCCCGGCTGGTCCATAACCGTAGAAAGGTTTCCTGCATAATATCCTCGGCATCAATGGCCGAATGCGTTAAATGATAAGCAAATGCCAGTATTTTTCCACTATGCCGGACATATAACTCCCTGAAGGCTTGCTCCTCTCCTCCTCTTAATGCTACTAGCAAATCATTATCAGTAATTACAGGCATGCTTGGGAACCGGACATTTTGTTCATCGTCAATTTTAGGCAATTTATCGCGCTAAAAAAAGCAGAAACAGGAAAAGTGGCAAAATACATCAGAAATAAGGATATCAGGCCTTTCACTATTTTAAAATACCTTTTTACTAAATTTATATCGATTTAAATACACATGGTCCAATATACTACCACCATTTTGCAGTTTGGCGAAAAAGGAGAAAAGACGGGATGGAGCTACATAGAAGTTCCCGCCGACCTTGCAGCTGAATTAAAACCAGGCTACAAACAATCCTTCCGGGTAAAAGGCAAGCTGGACAATTATGCTTTTGAAGGGGTTGCATTGCTGCCAATGGGTAACGGCAGCTTCATCATGCCGCTTAAAGCCACTATCCGGAAGAAAATAGGTAAAAATAAAGGCGCCATGCTGCAAGTCCGGTTAGCGGTAGATAATAATCCGGAGCCCGTATCCTCCCCTGAATTTATGGAGTGCCTGCATGATGATCCCCAGGCATTGTCATTTTTTAATACCCTGCCTAAATCACATAGGAATTATTTTATGACGTGGATCGAAAGTGCTAAAACCGAGCCTACTAAAACCAAACGTATAGCACAGGCAATTAATGGCTTATCATTAAAACAAGGCTACGGGGAAATGATCCGTGCATTAAAAGCTAAAAAAGGGGAGGAATAGCTATTATCCATGAACATTGGTCACCAAATATTATTTTTTATCAGCACTTTAGGGGCATTTAATGGTATTATACTCAGCTTATACCTGTTCCTGATTAAAAAAAGAAGGTCAACAGCTGTCATTTTCCTATATATCCTGCTACTCTCCCTCAGCATCAGGATAGGCAAATCTGTGTTTCTTTATTTTAATCCTTCCCTACCTAAAATATATCTGCAAATAGGCCTATCTGCCTGCTTTCTTATTGGTCCTTCTGTATACTATTTTTTCAGGTCGGCAATGACTAAGGCTACACATATACCCAATTCATGGAAATGGAGCTGGGGAATTCAGGCAGGTATTTTAATATTGGGCGGGATACTTGTCCCCTATCAAACGTACCCGGAAATCTGGAATAATATTATTGTATACATCATTTACGCACAGTGGCTGATATATCTGATTGCTACAGGGTTTTTACTTAAAAGCGTGCTGAAAACATTTTTCACAATGCCATCTACGCTAAATGATACGGAAAAGTTCTGGGTAATGTTATTTCTGGGTAACAGTATTATTTACCTGGCATACCTTTTATCTTTTGCCAGTATAATTAATGGCATGTATATCAGCGGCCCTGTTTTATTTACACTGATGCTCTATCTGGCCATCTTTTTTAATCTATCCGGTACTAAATTCGAGGTTACGGAAACAGCTGTCAAAACAGAAAAAAGGAAGATAGCTGCGACAGATGCCGTAGTTTGGATAGAAAGGTTGGAAAATGCTATTCTGGGTAAAGCACTTTATAAGGATCCCAATCTTAAATTAAGTGATCTGGCAAAAGCTATAAATATCTCCGTACATCAGTTATCCCAACTACTAAATGACAACATTGGCAAGAGCTTTTCTACATATATTAATGAATACAGGATCCATGAAGCCTGTAGGCTGATCAACACTAACGGACACCTTACCTTTGAAGCTATCGGGTATGAGGTAGGCTACAATTCCAAATCAACCTTCTACGCCGCTTTTCGAAAAATCAAAGCAACCACGCCCGCACTTTATAAAGAAAGTGCTGAAAACGCCCCTTAAACACCGAATTGAAAATCAATCTGTTACATTTCATTCAGTACGGATTTATAAATCCGTACTCCTGATTTCCGGAAGTAAAACCCCTGTTGGCTATTCCCTTTTTAGGTTTGCGGAAAACGTCTGATGATGACAGCACTTTTCCGGATACTTATCCTGTTGACGATAACCCATTTCTCCGTGCACGCCCAAGTCACCCTCAAAGGAAAGGCGGTTGATGATAAAACCGGCGAGCGCATAGGGTTCGCTACCGTAAGCCTGTTTTCGATGAAAGATTCCGGTCTCGTCAAAGGACAGATTGCTGATTCAACCGGTACTTTTATCTTGCAAGGTATTCTTCCCGGAAAATTTATACTACAGCTATCATCCTATGGCTATGGAAAATTATACCGGGAGCTATTGCTGGACAGTATGGCTAATCGCCTCATAGACCTGGGAGATTTACGGATGCCGGCAGTTTTTAGTCAACTGAACGAAGTGGTTGTTACCGGAGCAAGGCCTGCTATTGAACGTCTTTCTGATAAGCTCATTCTGAACGTTTCCGGGAATCCATTCTTTACCACAGCCACAAATACAATTGACATCCTGAAAAAGGCTCCTGGTCTGGAAGTAAGTGGAGATGGCACTATTTTAATGTCGGGCAGAATTACCCCAGGCGTATTTATTGATGGAAAACCAGTGTCGATGAGTGCAGAAGAGCTGCAAAACTACCTGAACAGCCTTTCTCCTGATATGATAGCCTCCATTGAAGTGATTAACAATCCTTCTTCCAGATATGATGGCGAATACAAGGGTATCATCGACATCAAACTGAAACGGGATATGACATTAGGTTGGAAAGGAAATGCCAGCATCAACCTTCAGCAGAATGCCTATACTCTTGCTGACAATAATCTCCTATTGACCTACAAAACAAAGCAACTAACTTATACCGCCCGCCTGAGTTACCGAACCGGTAAGGGCATCTATGATTACGAAGCATTGCAACATCTGGCAAACACGAATATCATGGCCACTAATACCAGGAGAGTTACAGGTAATAACAATTTTAACTATCAATTAGGGGCAGATTATAATTTTAAGAAAGGGCAACATCTTGGGGTGGTATTGAGGGCCTTCCGGTCAAACCGTGAAATTAATGCCTTCAATACATTACATACTACAGATTCTGCTGCCCAAAAGCTGATTTTTCATACCAATAGTTTAAATAGTTCTGCACCTACCCAATATAATTACGCTGCCGACCTTAATTACGCAACCGTCATCGGTAAAACCCAAATGGAGATACTGGGTACAATTGTTAAAATAAAAAACAGGCAAAATGAGGATATACAAAACCGCGATAATAATCAGTTGCTCGACTATTGGAAAACCATCTTAAAGAACGACATTTTTATCCGCTCCGGACAAATAGATCTTTCCCATAGCATAAATAAAACCAGACTGCTTGCAGGTGCCAAATTTTCTTTTACTACTACTAAGAATGATATCCATTATGATACACTGGATAAGAAAGATGCTTTTATAACCGACAGCAGCCGTACCAATAACTTTCACTATAATGAATACATTAGCGCTGCTTATATTTCTTATGAAAGAACCGGCACTAAATGGGGGTATTCGTTAAGCTTGCGGGCAGAACATACACATAGTAAGGCTAATGCTATCACACAAAGCGAAGTGATAATAAGGGATTATTTAACATGGCTCCCCAGCTTTAATCTTAATTATCGCATCAATTCTAACAGACAGGTCAATCTATCCTTTAGCCGTCGTATGACACGACCTAATTTTGTCCAGCTAAATCCTTTCCGGTCTTACAATAGCCCGCTCAATTATTACGCAGGCAACCCCTATCTCCAGCCCTCCAAAACCAGTATGCTAAGTATTGCTTACACACAGCAGGCATTCAACATCTCTTTACAACTGGGCAGGGAATCGGACCCTATGACACGATACCCGGAGTATGACAGTGTTACCAATATCCTGGAATACCTGGGAAGAAATCTACCTTACAACGACTTTGCCAGTATTGAAATCAGTTTTCCGGTTACTGTAAATAAATGGTGGAAGATGAGTCATAATATCAGGGGAAATTATAAAAAAGAGCCTACGCCTTATCATAATATCACATATACCATTCCTATATATAATTATACCATTTCCGGCAGTCAGGTTTTTACATTACCTCAGGGAATGACTTTCGATATATCCTATTATTATCGTTCCATCAATGGTAACGGTCTTTATATAATAAAGCCTGAAAAAAATGTTGACCTGGGCTGGCAAAAAAGCTGGATGAAAGGAAGGATAAACACCAAAGTAAATTACTACGATATATTTAACACCTACCGAATAGCATTAATTTTCCGGGAGAAACAACTTATCAACAATCAATTATCCCATTGGTTTGGTAACAGAAAACTTGGTTTGACGCTCAGCTACAACTTTGGCCAATCAACATATAAAGCGAAACAGGCTGGTAAAAATGAAGAAGAAAGCAGAGCGGGGATGTAAGGCCTGTTATAATACAATATTTGGTTGTCCTCCTTCCGCCTCCTTTCCTTGTTCAATAGCAACAAGCTTTTCATCCTGAAACAGTAATCTATTTTCTATCAGCCGATGCCTTGCACCTGTCCATATTTCTTCCTTATAGTATAATGTTTCTTTTAGCTTTCCTGTTTCATTTTTTGAAACAGCATTTTTATAAGGTGAGCCTAATAATGCAACCACTTCCTTTTTAGTCATACCCAGCTGGATGTTTTTCCTGACTACTTTACTCACTCTTTGAACAGAGCAGGAAATAACAACGGAAAGTACAATAATCAGATAGCCTATTCTCTTTAGTAGTGCCATAGCTTTAGCATTTAAACGGTTTGGTTTTATATTGATGCAGTGGTCAAGATTAGTTTGTCATTATCAAGTAATGATTGCCGATTATAACAATACTTCTCCAGCTGTTGTAATTTACAAAGTTTAAAATAATGAATGATAATGCTGCAAAAAAATAAACTGTTGCTTTCAACAGGTCTCTGCATTTATAGAAAACTGAAAGGCACCAGAACTGTTAGTTTGCTGATGCCTTTCGGTTGAATTGATGATATTGAATATAGGTTAATAAAGTTCAAACGCTCCTATTTCGATGATCCCGTTATAGCGGGGTTGTAAATCAATATCTGTAGTACCAGCAGCGGTACCATGAACATTTGTCCCAGCGTTCTTAGCCGGTGAAGTGCTTTGCAAGCGAAGATTCAGTGTAGATGGTACTGTACTTACAAACAGGGGATTGGCATACAAACCGTTGGTATCCCCTCCGCTTCCACCTTTCCAGGCAGCAAAAGAATTGAGCTGTACTCCATTCCAGAACCATCTTGTTGCAGCTCCCGTTGTATAATACAGATTGTAGTCAATTCCGTTAAAAGAACCGGTAGCATCATGTTTCCGGATGAAGGTATTTCTGTCGGGGCGGGGATGAATAATATTGTTGTGGATTTCGTTATAGGTGCAGTTGGCATTCAGCCGGATCTCTCCTACTTCCTCATTATCATAACCTAGTTCCGTCGCATTGTGATAGAGTGTATTATTCAATACCAGGCAACCGGTAGTACCTCCACCGGTGTAACCAGCATAACTACCCATGTAGATACCTTCTGCCCGGTTGTTACGGATTACATTATTCCTCACGATACAATCAGCAGTAGGGAAACTGTTGTTCTCACTCACCAGTCCTATCCCCCGGTCACTTTCGCTGATGTAGTTTCTTTCTACAATAATATTTCTCGCCCCATCCACATAGATACCAATAGTACCCGGATGATTTTGCAATGTAGGTACCGGTCCGGTACGACCATCAATATTCCAGATATAGTTTCCTGCTATCAGGCCATTCCTGGCATAATTGAATGCGGGGTTCGGATTACCGGCATAACCGCCTGCTGCGCATATCGCAATGTTCTCCCCGTTATAGATCCGGTTATTAGTGATGGTGAAACCTGACACGTATCCATTGATGGTCAGGTTTTCGCTGGTACCGGTGTTGTTATCATAGATGTCATTGTTATGCACCAGCACATCTGTAATTGGACTGGTACCATTACCGATGATGTGGATACCATGCGCCTCACGGCCACTTGCCGGGCTATTGTTATTTTCGATGTTATGCACTTTATTATTGCGAATGATTACATTATTGGAAGTGCCATTCACAAGTATACCATCGGGCATATTCCAGGATGTGGCCGTTTTCAGATCTGCAACCTCAAATCCATCCACTACTACCCATCCAATATTACTGATACGTACCAACGCCTCGTTACCACCTACCGGAAGTGAAGCTCCGCTGATAATCGGCTGCTCTCCCGTATATGCCTTTAAGGTAATGTAGGCACCTGAAGATCCGGAGTTGGGGAAGACTACCTTTTCCACATAAGTGCCTTGTCGTACGATCACGCTATCTCCTGGCGCCGTCAGTGACAAGGCGTAATTGATCGTTCGTAGCGGACTTCCGATAGTACCAGTGTTACTGTCACTACCAGTTGTAGATACATAAAGCGATTGTGGAATACCCGCAAGCCCAGCAACTTTTTGCTGATTTTTTTCTTGGTTAGGGCTTACATCAGGTTGCATTGTTTTCATACAGGCAACGTGGAGACATACTGCGGCCAGGCAGCCAAGCACCCGTGATCCGGGTACTAAGAACAAGTTTTTCATAACGATTAACTTTTAGTTGAATAAATGGATTACAGAAAATGCCGATAATGATGAGCTGAATCTATCAGGGTTATTATGTCAGCGAATTTCTTCTGACCAGGCTACACTTAAAAACGGATCTGAAATGATTCAGGTTATAAAAAGGTGGGATGAGCAAAGTGAAAGTACATAAAAAAAACTATTTTTCCATTACCCCCTTTTTTATATCTGCTGTCTCTTTATATTGGGATGAGCACCTTTTATTCTTAACTAAAAATTGGGTTATGAAATAGAAAATTGAATTTTTCTTAAGGAGTATTTAATGTTGGATTATTCCTGGCTGTTAATAGCCGGGCGGTGTTATCGTATTCTAATCATGATAAGAAATGCCTAAACTAGGTCGGCCATTCTTTGTAACAGTAAATGAATATGATTTATACGTTGGCCCCTTACCAATCATATTTAACAACTCAAAAAGGGTTACTATTTTATGCTCATTGTTTATCATCACGAATGTTGGTACATTGATAATAAACAATCCCTCTACAACATCAATTTTCAATTTAAATTCATAGTCTTTTTTTAAGATCTGAAAGTGTTCTTCTATTTCTTTAAGGTGATCTGCAATGAATTTTATTTTTTGGGATAGTTTTAGATTATATTTTTCATTGAAATAACTATAATCATTCCTGAAATTATTCATATCGTATCTTAACATTTGATATTTGCTATCAACAACATAAATTCTCCCTTCGTGAATAAACAGGAAATCTATTTCACCGGGCATATTGTTAATGTTAATATTTCTATTATTGTACTTCCTTATAAATTTTAAGTTCCTGTCGTATAGAATATTATTTTCCATAAAAATTTTTTCAATGGCGTTTTCCAACCTGGTGCCATTTTCATGTTTCTGCTTATTAACGAATTCATCAAAACATTTGCATACCCATTCCTTAGGATATTTCCCCCAACCGAACCCGTTTATACATAAAGAAATAATAGCATGATCAAATGCTGCCTCTCCTAATATTGCCATTGGCTTACCATTTACATTCCATATTAAAATAGGGCGATATAAGCATCTATTTAAGTTATCGGGTTTATATATAGCATCTCGCAACGACAGCTTATTATTTTTATTAATCGTTAATCCGCTAAAAAAAATATCTCCATATTTATATTCAGTTCCAAATGCTTCTTCAAGAACGGCAGGAAACAATGACCAATTACAAAGCACCAACTCTCCACCCTTATTTGCGTTATAGTCATGGATCAACCAAATTGTAGCCGCAATATCTTTATATTCAATACTAAAACATTTTTTCAGCGTTGCCTGAAATTCAGTAAAACATTGATTATTGAAAACTGCCAATGAGGAATGTTGTGAATTACCCATCATTTCTAATTGAAGAAATTCCTGGTAAAAGCTTCTTCTGAATGTAAAACAATTATCCTCATAAAGAATATCAATTCCTGTTGCGGACATCTTCTCTTCCGCTAAATAGGATGAAAAATAGTAAGCCTCTGCGCCTATATATAGTATCTGCTCTAAAACAGATGCTATCTCATCTAAATATACTAAACTAAAGGAGTGCTCGAATTTAATCTCAACGTCACATGCATGTTCTAAACAAAGTTTTAAAACCCTTCTGTAAATTGCATAATCCTGCAAATCCATCACAGATACAGGCTATTTATTGGGAAATTTTGTTGTAAAATGACAGGTTATTTCATGTAAAAAAAATATCGCCTGGTAAAACCTTAGCTCCGTTTTTGTATTGAGAATACCAATCAGTCTTTCTGTATAATAATTAAAAGCGTATTGAAGGATTTCTGTCGTCTGCTCCTTTTTAAACGGCCCGGTGCCGAAATTAGATGCTAAAGCGTCGGATAATATTTTACTTTCTTTGTCAGTTGTTTCCTTCTCATAAAATAGAAATACAAAACCATTATCGAGACGGTATATACTCATTTTATAAGATTTATCTTATTATAATAATGTAAGGTATTAAAAATACTAATTCCAAGTATCAATGCTAAGCAAACATCATCTTCGAAATAATTATTATTAGAAATACTGACAAGCCTTAATCAACCAAATGTTATTGGGCATGATAGCTTCAGTTTTTGATTACTGCTTAGCTGAATGTATCATAGCGTATTATTGTTGCGCATATTAAAGGAGAAACAAAAATGAGGTTGTGGATGATTCATAAAAAGGTTAAAATTTCTCTGATAAATATTATCTCAAAAACTGTATAAATATACACAGTACTATGGATGCAGAAGATTTTTTATCAGATGATTTTTAAATAGTCTAAGATCACCAAGCACTAAATAGGGCAGTCATCCAGGCTAGCGATGTTGTCTGGAAAGACAAAAAGGAATTTTGCTGCCGATCTCAAAGATGTTTACGCTGCTCCCCTCAAACAAGCCGTACTAGTCAGCGCTCTTAGACAATTAATTTTTAATATAAAAATCAGGAAGAAAAGCAGCAGCAACAACTAAAGCCTTTTTTTTAAAAAATAATATTGCGAACTTTCCGAAATTAAAATATTCAGGTAGTATTATGCAAGTTACCCTTTTCATCATGACAGAGAAAGGTCATGCCGTGTTTTCATATTTGATTTAATTAGGTTTTGCTAAAAATATCAATCTCGTTATAGGTTTTCGGGATCCTAACATTGAGAAAGATTATTATGAGGAAATACAATCCTTAGCAAGAGCCAATAATATTCCATTTTCGGATCGCAAAGAGAACCTCTCTATTACAACCTCTTATGCTATTGCGATATCCTGGAGATGGATAATTCCGGATATTTCACAGCTTATTGTATTCCATGATTCAATATTACCAAAATATAGAGGATTTGCTCCATTGGTGAACATGTTAATCAATGGCGAGTCCAAGATAGGAGTAACAGCGCTATTTGCCACAAAAGAGTATGATATGGGGGACATTATTTCAATTAGCGAGCAATCCATCACCTATCCGATTATAATTCAAACAGCTATTCAACTTATCACACGAAATTACAATGAATTAGCAGTTTATGTAATGAGAAAAATTGAAGCTGGAGAACAAATCTCTGCAACTTCTCAATACAAAAAAGATGGTAGTTATTCGGTTTGGTTGGATGAGGAAGACTATCATATCGATTGGAATTGGAATGCCGAAAAAATTGAGCGATTTGTAAATGCGAAGGGGTATCCATATGCTGGAGCATTTACTTATGTTGAGGATAAATTAGTCCGTATTCATCATTTTGAAGTATTATCACCAATAGAGATAGAGAATAAGACTCCTGGTAAAGTAATATTTTTAGAAGATGGCATTCCTACAATTGTTTGTGGTCATGGGCTTATCAAAGTTTTAACAGCAACATATGAAGATGGGACAGCCTTTTTACCTTTATCGAAATTTCGTTTAAGATTTAAATAAAAAGGGGCAAATGCCCCTTTTTTATAGACAATGTGCTTCGCTTTTCCAAGATTGGAATTATCCTAATTATTTGACAGTGGGTATTTATATCCAAATCGGCCTTTGCATTACGTTTCTTACGCTTATTCCCTTTCTGATTTCATCGATGCAAACAATACCAGGTATGTATTGTCTTCTCAATAAACTCCTGCTTACAATACTCACATACTTTGCTTACTCGAATACTACTTGCCATAAACTTTACGGAATTGGTTACAAATCGAAAGAGTATAAAGGTATCATTGGGTATAATACCGTCCTATAATCGCTCTTTTAGTAGCACGAAATCCGGGCTTTTTAAATAATAACCCATAAACAACAAGAAAATAGTAATAAAAGGCAAAGAAAGCATAGCTATCAGCAAGTAAGACCCATTACTATAGTACTAAAGGAAAGAAAAATGACATTAAATAAAACAGCAATACCTCCAATGTAAAAAATAAAACGTATTGAATATCAACAATTTATATAACATGAGAGAGACAATAGGGACAAAAATTTAAGGAAATTAGTAGTAGGTAAGTATCGGAAAATATCATCCTGTTATTGTCTGTTGCAAAAATGCCATTTACATAAACGGTCCAACTTCAAATCCGCACAAACGATAGTGGGTCAATCCGGAGCCTGATAAGGCCAGTTCAGAGCGGGAAGATTCATCTTAAGCGCTAATTTCAAGTTTATATCCTTTGCCACGTATAACAACGATGTTGATGTTGGGATCAGGTTCCAGTTTTTTTCTGAGTTTTGATATGAACATATCAAGACTGCGGCCTACGATAACACCTTCATCCTCCCATATCTCTTTTTGTAGCCTGCTTCGCTCTATGGTCTCATTAGGAGAAGATGCAAAAATATGCAATACCCGGGTTTCGGTTCCGGTCAGGCTTATCTCGTTTCCATTTATTATGAGCTTACGGTTCTTTGCATCAAACAACATTGAGCCCAAAGTGATTGTAACTGTATTTTGACCAGTGGTTGTAACTATATTTTGACTAGTGACTGTAGTAGTATTTTGGCCATCACCTATGGCTCCCTGCGGCTTAACAGATCTCAAAAACATGAAACCAACAAATGCTAAAAATGACAGGCTACCCAAAATATATCCACTTTTTGCTGAATTTATTGCTGCCGGTTTAAATTTAATGTTGATCATGTAACATCCTTGGGGTTGCACTCTTCCCCTACAAGCTATAATATCATTTCTTTTATTGTTGGATATAGCGTATCCATAAGCTATACTGGAGTTGCTACAGTTCAGAACATTAACAACATAATCACTTGCGAGAGGGTCTTTGGCCAACAAACGCCTGGTAATGTTCACCAATGAGTCCGGTTGAAAAGTAAGTTCATTCTCAAAGCTGATCTGGTATTCATTTTCGGTGATCTTTTTTACCGGAAGCACCCTTGATTTACTGTCGCCCGACTGTGTGAGTAGTTCATCTCCTATCCTCCGAAGCAAAACCTCCCTCCTGGCAATATCAAAGCCGTCACTGCCGGTCATACTGAAAGTCACGCATGTTACAGAGATCAACAGGAGGAGTATCAATCCCCACAGGTATTTGCGTTTCCCGGAAGGTAGATTTCGACTGTAAAACATACCATTTTACGATTTATTTACAAAGGTTACATTTTTATTTACAATCCAAATTCCTCTGGCTGAAATATATCAAAGTATTTTTGTTGCATCAACTTTAAAAGGATATGAAAAATAAAAAAAGTGCCTTTTACGAATCTATATCATTTAAATCAACAAAAATTATGAAAAAAATCATTTATGCGCTGATCTTACCGCTGGTTGTGGTAAGCGGACTAGTATTTGCCAATCGTGAAATCAACAATGAAACTTCTAAGAAGCCCGCCCCCAAGCCACTTACTACTGCCGAAAGGGAAGCCGGACGGAAAAAATGGGAGGCTACCCCTGAAGGTATAAAATACATAAACTGGGTAGCTTCTCCCGCAGGCCAAAAAGTGTTTACCTGTATTGCTAAAGTAAGGGGGAACATTAATGATTATACCAATATGGAGGCTGTTGTAACCTCCCTTTCTCTTCCGCCAGGATCAAGATTAGGTTTCGGTGTGATGGCCAGGATTAATGGTGATGATTATATTGTGAAATTTGAGCCTGAAAAGTCTCAACTTGAGCAATTACATAGCCTGAAAGTTAATGACAAGATAATTATAAGAAGCCATAACGTATCGCATGCGCCCAAGTATTCATACCCGATAATATCAGGCGAATATGTAGAACGAGATAGTAAAGTAATTTTTCAGCGTGTCCCCCGCAAAGATGGTTGCTGAGCTAACAAGTGATGAAATACATATTGTACTTATGACTGGTACCTATATCGTACACTTTTTGTAGAGGGCAAAACAAGGCACATCTGCCAAATATGAGTGGCGTGTATCGTTATGATGGAAAGACCAT
Source organism: Chitinophaga sp. H8 (assembly GCF_040567655.1). Taxonomy (NCBI): domain Bacteria; kingdom Pseudomonadati; phylum Bacteroidota; class Chitinophagia; order Chitinophagales; family Chitinophagaceae; genus Chitinophaga; species Chitinophaga defluvii. Next base: position 218,634 of record NZ_JBEXAC010000004.1, read on the forward strand.
CACGGACTCTGAGAGTAAAGAGAGGTAGAAATAATATGTGTTACTGATTTTAAAATCATTTGTCAATTATTATAATATCTCATTATGACTAAATGCACAAAAGCCTTTGCATCATTTTTTTTATCTCTGTTCTTTTGTATAGAAACAAATATACTGCTTGGACAAAATAATACAACATATTCTAACGAAGTACAAGCAAAAATTAAACAGTTCGAAAACAATTTAGGTTTATGGGTGCAAATAGGGAATCAGCAATTTACACTTGCCGACAGAATGAAAAGTAATCATGTAAACGGAGTAAGTATCGCATTGATAAAAGATTATAAAATAGAGTGGGCAAAAGGATATGGTTGGGCAGATAGTGCGGAACAACGGCCAGTTACAACAAATACATTATTCCAGGCAGGTTCAATTAGTAAATCATTAAACGGGGTTGGTATTTTAAAATTAGCACAGGAAGGTAAATTAAACCTTGATTCAGATATTAATATTTATTTGAGATCATGGAAATTTCCTTATGACTCTTTATCAAAAGGGAAAAAAATAACGATAGCAAATCTGTTAAGTTATACAGCAGGATTAACAGTACACGGATTTGAAGGTTATGAAAAAGGAGATGCCATACCTGCACTGATACAAATTTTAAATGGCGAAAAGCCGGCTAACAGCAAAGCAATCCGGTCAATGTATGAGCCTTCACTTAAATCTGAATATTCAGGTGGAGGAACAACCATATCGCAGTTAATATTACAAGATATAACAGGGCAACCTTACGATACATACATGTGGAATAATGTATTAAACCCAATGGGAATGAGCAATAGCTTTTATACCCAACCACCGCCTGCGGATAAAGAAAATTTATTAGCAACAGGTTATTATAATGATGGGAAAGCAGTGAAGGGGAAGTATCATATTTATCCCGAACAAGCTGCTGCGGGCCTATGGACAAATCCTACAGATCTAGCTAAATATATTATAGAAACACAACTATCATTACAAGGAAAAAGCAATAAAGTACTTTCCCCGGAAACAACCAGGCTTAGATTGACCCCTTATATTGATAACTCCGCAGCGTTAGGAGTGTTTATTATTAAAAAGGGAAATGAAAACTATTTTAACCATGATGGTTCCGATGAAGGCTTTGTTGCTACATACTACGGCAGTATGGAAAATGGGAACGGAGCAGTAGTAATGGCCAATACCGATAATGGAAGCCTGTTAAGCGAAATAGTCAATTCCCTGGCTGCTGTTTATAACTGGAAAGATTTTTATACTCCGAAATTCAAAAAGGTAGTTACCGTAAATAACGAAATTTTGGAATCATACGTAGGAAACTACAAACTACATAGGGATACACTTACTGTTACCCTGGAAAAAGAAGATTTGGTAATAAGGTTAAACAGTAAAACGAAATACAAAATTTATTTTACTTCTGATACTGATTTTTTTATGTTGGAAATGGCTGGATCGGAGCAAAGATTTACAAAAGACAAAAATAAAAAGATAAATGGCTTTGAGATTAATGATAATGGTTATAAAATGCAAGCCGTGAAAATAGAATAGCTAAACCAGCTCCAATATCGGTTCGTCATACGTCATTATAAAAAACGAACTTTCAGCGAAAGCTTTAGTTTTTGCCCGGCTGTCTTTAACCAAAACAACAGTTTTTGGGTATTGGCAACCGGGCTTATTTTCTGAATAACTATTCCTACTTCCCGATACAAAACTTACTGAAAATATAATCCAGCCTGTCTTCATTGGTTACTTCCCCTGTTATCTCACCAAGGTAATGTAAGCACCTGCGAATATCCAGCGACAATAAATCGCCGGAAAGGCCATTATCCATACCTTGTTTTACCTCTTGCAAAGATTCCAGTACTTCCTGCAGCGCAGCATGATGACGGGCATTGGTAATGATGGTATGCTCCGTATTTACATCACCGGAAAGTACTTTATGTACCAGTTGATCTTTCAGGTCTTCGATATGAGCATGATTCTTCGCAGATATAAAAAGTATTTCGGGGAAGTCGGAAAACTTAGCGCTGGCTGCGGCTTCTCCCAATACATCAGATTTATTACCCACCAACAGATAATTTACCTGGGCATTTTCAAAATCGGCCATCTGATTACGTATATCTGTAGCCGTGAGTTCATTTACATCAAACAAATACACCACTACCCCTGCCTCTTTGATTTTCTCCATTGTTTTTTGCACACCGATGCTTTCAATGCTGTCGGCACTTTCGCGGATACCGGCAGTATCAATGAGGCGGAATAATATACCCTGTATATTCAGTATTTCTTCGATGGTATCACGGGTAGTACCCGCAATGTCACTTACAATAGCGCGGTTCTCATTCAGCAGGGTATTAAGTAAAGTGGATTTACCAGCATTAGGTTTTCCCACAATAGCAGTATTTACACCATTCTTAATTACATTTCCCATACGGAAAGAGTCTATCAGGTGGCGAAGTACCAACATAGCCTCTGTAACAAGGTTATACAAACGGGTACGATCAGCAAATTCCACGTCTTCCTGGCTAAAATCCAGCTCCAGCTCTATTAATGCAGAGAAGGTGATCAGTTGTTCCCTTAATGCCTTTAATTCCCTGGAAAAGCCCCCTCTCATTTGTTGCATAGCCGTTTGATGGGAGGCCGCCGAGTTACTGGCAATCAGGTCTGCAACAGACTCCGCCTGGGTAAGGTCCAGCTTACCATTCAGGAAAGCACGTTGTGTAAACTCTCCTGGTTTAGCCAGTCTTGCGCCAGCATTTACACAGGCATCTATAATTTGTTGCTGAATATAGGGAGATCCATGGCAGGATATTTCAATCACATCCTCCCCAGTATAGGAACGCGGGCCTTTATACAAGCTTACTACCACTTCATCTATCACCTTACCGGCAGATACAATGCTGCCAAAGTGAAGCGTATGGCTGGGTTGCTGCAACAAGTCCTTCGCCGGAAACAAACTGTTACAGATAGCAAAAGCAGCTTTTCCACTCAGCCTTATCACAGCAATAGCTCCTACACCTGGCGCAGTAGCCAGCGCTACTATGGTATCATCAAATCCGGTCAGTTTACCTAACATATGAGTTCAGCAGTTTATTGATTGAGCCGGTGCTACCGGAAACTGCAAATTTAAGCTAACAAATAAACTTAAAGCGGTCTTCTCCTAAACAAAAATTCCCCACCGGTATACGGTGGGGAATTTTTGTTAAATATGTTTCGCTAAGACTACTCTTGCAGTGTAAAGCGGATAGGTAAGTTAAACTGTACGGATACCTGACGTCCATTTTGTTTACCAGGTTTCCATTTAGGCATGGTTTTCACCACACGCACAGCTTCTTCTTCCAATCCACCGCCCTTTGCAGCACCTACTGTTTTCACATCCTTGATGTTACCTTCAGAGTCTACCACAAATTGTACGAACACAGTACCGGAAATACCATTTTCCTGCGCTACACGCGGATAGCGGATATTTTTGCTCAGGTACTTAGCCAGGGCTTCTTCACCACCTGGGAAGGTAGGAGGTTGTTCCACAAAAGTGAAGATTTCTTCCTTAGCAGGCGGCGGAGCATCTACCACACCGGTACCTTTACTATCAGACAATAATCCCGGATCGATACCGTTCGGATCACCTTCCACAGTTTTAGTACTTACTGCCTTGTCTTTTAAATCTTCATGCTTTGGAGGTTCTTCCTCTGGTGGCACCTCGTTATCCTTTTTGATCACGGGTGGCGTAAATTGAACTGACGGTTTCACCGGTGGTGGTGGTGCCGGCGGAGGAGGTGGAGGCGGAGGAGTCTTTGGATCATCCGGAATCTTCACATCTTCTATTTTAATTTCCTGAATAACCGGCTTCTTAGGCTTTTTAGCCTCTTCAGCCTGAACATAGTTGTTAATCAGGTAACCACCCAAGATCAATACGAACAGGGAGGCGGTTCCCAGAATGGAGTTCCGTACCCGTTTATCGTACTGTTTTCTTAGATCATAAGCCCCATACTCTTTATTCCTGCCGTCAAACAGGATATCAAGAAAATTGGACTTTAAGATTTTAGCTGAATCCATTGTTAGTTTTTTATGATGGATGCAAAAAATAATATTCCCTGTCTTACTGAACCTTATTAGCAGATTCTGTCTGCTTGATCCAGGTCTTATCCTGATCGCTGATATCTACCGTAGCATAACGCTGAATACGGTTGATCGCCATTTCGTCCAGGATATCCACAAAGTTCTTATAAGTTGAAGCATCATCTGCTTTTATAATCACTACTACATCTTCGGGTTCACCTTTTGCATTTCTCAATTGGGCAACCTGATCCCGCTTCTTGATAATCACATCCCTGATCCCGCCTTTATTCGCAAAATTAGTGGCTTTAAAGAAGTCAGGATTAGCAGATGCATTAGGATCCTGGGCTAAACCCTCATAGTAATATACCTCATCTTTCTTTCCCAAAAGAATGGTCAGCGCAGTACTTTCTTTTACCTTGTTCTGCTCCTTCTCATCTTTGGTATCCTTTGGCATGGTCAAGTCCATTGTTTTGGGCTTGGACATGGTAGTGGTAAGCATGAAAAAGGTAATCAGCAGGAAACCTAAGTCCACCATGGGAGTCATATCCACACGGGTAGACTGCTTCTTCGATTTCGTCCCTTTATGTTTTCCTTTCCCACCACTACTACTGGTATCCATTTCTGCCATAGTGGTAAATTTTAATTTTTTATAATTAGCGGTACCTCCTTCCGGAAATACCAGCCTTTTACTTCTTAGTTGACTCTACCTCAGCTGCAGCAGTTCCCTCAGGAATAGCTTCCAGGTTGGTTACCAGGTTCAGCTTTTGAATGTGCTTGGACTTAAATGTTTCCAGGATTTCCTTGATCTTAGGATAAGGCGTTTCGTTATCCGCCTTGATACAGTATTTCAGTTTCCTGATATCTGCAGCCTGTGCAGCATTACCGTACTCTATCCATACTGCCAGTTCATTATTGGCAGAATCCGTAGGAATACCTTTTTCAAGTCCTGCTGCCTTTCTTTCTTCTGCTCCCATGGAAAGGTAGCTTTTCAGATCCTTCAGATCAGTACCCACACTGGCGCCAGTAATGAAATTATTAATTTCTTTCTGGTCCAGGCCAAGTTTGTACTGTTGATCCAGATCCTGAATCAGCTTTTTCCTTTTTGTCTGGCCATCCATGCTGAAAAACACTCTACCGTCCTTATCCACTGTGAATAACATCACATCAGAATCAGGCAATAAAGTTGCAGCAATAGACGAAGGAGTAACTACCGTTACCGGCTCGTCCGGTTTAAACTTAGTTGCCAGCATGAAGAAAGTTAATAGCAGAAAAGCTACATCACACATCGCTGTCATGTCGACAAGCGTGCTTTTTCTGGGCATTTTAACTTTTGGCATCTTTACTCTTTTTTATGGTTTACTTTAAATAGATTCAAAACCGCATCTTTTCCATAAAATAATCCGGAGATTATTTGTGGTTTGCAGCAAAGCTCTGTGTTAAAGTAAAGCCAGATTCGTCGATAGCATAAGTGATACCATCGATATTGGTAGTAAAGTAGTTGTATGCAATGATCGCGATAGCAGAAGTACCGATACCTAACGCTGTGTTAATCAACGCTTCAGAGATACCTAACGCCAGCTGAGCAGAATCCGGAGCACCGCCACTGGACATCGCGGCAAACGCCTTGATCATACCCAGTACCGTTCCAAACAGCCCCAACAGGGTAGCTACGGAAGCAATAGTAGACAGGAACACCAGGTTCTTTTCCATCATTGGCAGTTCCAGAGAAGTTGTTTCTTCGATTTCATTCTTGATGTTCAGGATCTTCTGATCAGTATCCAATTCAGTGTTGGAGATCATTTCCTTGTACTTTTTCAAGCCGGATTTCAGTACGTTTCCTACAGAACCCTTTTGCTTGTCGCACTCAGCTAATGCTGCATCTACATTTCTGTTTGCCAGGTGATACTGCACTTTTCTTACCAGCTCAGCACCACTAAATTTACCTTTAGCTTTAGATAAGTACAAGAACCTTTCGATTACGAAAGTCAAGCAGATAAGCAATACAGAAACCAGAATAGGTACAATTACCCCGCCTTTGTAAACCGTGCCAAACCATTTACCAATGCCTTCCTCAACTGGATGCGCATCTGGATTTCCGCCCTGGAAGTTACTAGGATTACCTAATACCAGATAGAAAAACAAATAGGCCAGTGCGATACAGATGGGTACTGCCAACACTGCAAATATGTTGGAAGACTTTTTCGGTTGATGAGAAGTCGCGTTAGCAGTAGCTGCAGTCACAGTTGTTTTAGTCTCAGCCATGTTGATTGAATTTTAGTGTTAAAAATTAAACTATTGTTTGTTAGTTAATAATACTTAAATACTGAATCCAGAATGCGTCTCCCCACCTTAATTTACTTATTAATCAGGGATTCGCAAAGTTAGACGCTTGCCTCAAAAAAACAAGTGCAGCTCAAAAAATCACACAAAATTTAACCTACCCGCGTAAAAGCCCTTTAATCAAGCTTTTAACCATTTCCCTTTTGATTGAGCAAACACTTAAATAAGCAAAAAACCTATATGATAAAACTCCTGAACTGACTGTTACTGTCCCAAATCTCGAAATCGATTGATTTTTTTCAAAGTTGGACGCACAATTTAAGAAAATTATTAAAAGTTCCAACAGAAATTTTGCAGTTTCCTTTTTCCGTCCATTCCGCACCTGTCAACGTTTTGCGCATATTTCCCCTCATTTCCTCCTTTTACACCATTGCTCTTTCTTTGTCAAACCAAAGCAGAATAACGCTTTTCACCGCTTTATATTTTGTTGCCCGCTCAGGCAATATAAACATAAATCCACCCATATCAATAAATAAGTACACAAAAAAAGTTGTACTTACAACTATTGTTTTCACGTTTACATCCGCTGTTTACCCGGATATATTTCCATTCCTAAGGCAATTCTAGCGCTTATGGATTTTCCTAATAAGTTACTACAATATATGTTTATTTGCAACGCGCTTCACAAAAAGTGTAAAATTTCGAAAAATCAAAAACCAATTTTAAACCTGAGCAATGAGTAAGTATTTAGAGTGCAAATTCATGCTGGCCATGGCTGGTGTAATTTGCTTTAGTAGCTTGACTACTATGCCTGTCAGCGCACAAAAGAAGAAGAAAGGAGAGCCTGCTCCTGTGGCTGCTGCCAAAGATTCCGTTGCCGGCAAACCTCCCATGGTACCCGGCGGTCCCAAACCTGGTGTAAAGAAATTCAGTGAGGTGATTACTCCAAAAGCTAAGGCTGATTCCGGACTGTTCAATATCTACAAACAGGATGACAGATTCCTCTTTGAAATTTCCGACACCCTCCTTGGGCGTGATATACTGGTGGTAAACCGTATCTCCAAATCTGCTGCCGGCCTCAGAGCAATGATGCTCGGATATGGTGGCGACCAGATCGGCGAAAATGTGATCCGCTTCGAAAAAGGACCTAATAACCGCATCTTCCTGAAAAACATCTCTTACTCGGAAATATCCAAAGACTCTACCCAGCCCATGTTTAATTCTGTTATGAATTCAAACCTGCAGCCTATCGTAGCGGCTTTCGATATCAAAGCTTTTTCAAAAGACAGTACGGGCAGTGTGATCGATTTTACAGATTATATCAGTGGTGATAACGACGTCCTTTACTTTGACCAGCGAATGAAATCAGCACTCAAACTGGGTGCTGCTCAGCCAGATAAGTCTTACATCGTGGATGCCAAAGCTTATCCCGTGAATATTGAAATCAAAGCGGTAAAAACCTATACTAAAAGCGGTGGCCCGGCACTGCCTGGTATGCCCCCTGCTGCGGGAGGTAACGCTACCGTAGAACTGAACAGCTCATTGGTATTGCTTCCTAAAAAGCCCATGCAGCCCCGCTACTTTGATCCCCGTGTTGGTTATTTCACTACCTCTCTGACGGATTTTGATGTGGATCCGCAAGGTGTTAAAAAACTCCAGATGATCACCCGCTGGCGCCTGGAACCCAAGGATGGTGATATGGAGAAATACAAGCGTGGCGAATTGGTTGAACCTAAGAAACCAATCGTTTTCTATATCGATCCGGCTACACCACAAAAATGGCGCTCTTACTTGATTCAGGGAGTGAACGACTGGCAAGCTGCATTTGAACAGGCTGGCTTCAAAAATGCCATAGTAGCTAAAATGGCGCCTACCAAGGAAGAAGATCCTACCTGGTCATTGGAAGATGCCCGGTTCTCTGCGATCGTTTATAAACCTTCCGACATTCCTAATGCCAGCGGTCCTCACGTACATGATCCCCGCTCCGGTGAAATCCTGGAAAGCCATATCAACTGGTACCATAACGTAATGCGCTTATTACGTAACTGGTATTTTGTACAGGCTGCCCCCAACGATCCCCGCGCCAGAAACATGGAGTTCAGCGATGAACTGATGGGCGAACTGATCCGCTTTGTATCTTCTCATGAGGTAGGCCATACACTGGGATTACGCCATAATTTTGGCTCCAGCTCCACCTACCCCGTAGAAAAGTTACGTGATAAAGAATGGGTTAAAAAGAATGGTCATGCGGCCTCTATCATGGATTATGCCCGCTTTAACTATGTGGCACAGCCTGGTGACGGTATTACCGGTGCTGATCTCTATCCCCGCATTAATTACTATGATAAATGGGCTATTGAATGGGGTTATAAATTGCTTCCAAATGCGCCTGATCCGGAAGCTGAAAGGGCTATCCTGAATAAATGGACAGTGGAAAAACTGAAGGATAAAAAGTATTGGTTTGGAACGGAAAGCAATCCGGATGATCCACGTTCTCAAAATGAAGATCTTGGTGATAATGCTATGAAAGCCAGTGCTTATGGCATTAAAAACCTGCAAATGATCATGCCTAACCTCATGTCGTGGACAAAGGTTAATAATGAAGGCTACAGTACCTTAGGAGAATTGTACAAAGAAGTAAGCAATCAATTTGGCCGCTATATGGGGCATGTTGCTAAAAACGTAGGCGGTATTTATGAAACTCCAAAAACGGTAGAACAGGAAGGGGCTGTTTATGAATATGTACCTAAAGCTATTCAAAAGGAGGCGGTACAATTCCTTAATCAGCAGTTATTTACCACCCCTAAGTGGTTACTGAATAAAGACATTTTAAGCAGAGTTGGAGCAGATGCACCTGGCGTTATCTTATCCCGTCAGGAAGGGGTACTGAACAAATTGATGAGTGCCGGTACGCTCAACAAACTGGTAAACGGCGAAGCCCTTAATGGTGCACAGGCTTATCAGGCAACAGAGCTCTTAAATGACCTGAAAAAAGGTGTTTGCAGTGAGCTCTATTCTCACCAGCCAATAGATGTTTTCCGCAGAAATCTGCAAAAGGTATACGTAAGTAACCTGATTGAACTGATCAAACCACCTGCTTCTAATGCCTCCGGAGCACTGGCTGCTATGATGGGAATGGCAGTGGGTCCGAACCCTGCTAAAACAGATGTAGGAAGTATTGCCCGGGCTCAGCTCAATATATTGAAAAATGAAGTCCGTAACGCTGCAGCTGCTGCACCGGATAATATGAGCCGCTATCATTTGCAGGATCTGTCTGAACGAATTAACAAGGCCTTAGATCCTAAATAACGTTTATTATTATACGAATTATTACAAGAGGCTGATCTGCATTGGATCAGCCTCTTGTAATTGATACATCCACCAACACCTTCAGTCTTACCATAGCATATATTCTATACATACCTAACAGCGTATATTCATTATAGTTACTTATATTGTATCTCTTAAAATGAGCACCTTTCATCCATATGCTTAAACGGTTTCTTTCCACTCCACCAGCGCAGCTTTCATTTATAATAGAAATTGCTTAATATAGCCTATTATTCAACCATCAGAAGCCGCATAAACGTGAAAGAACGCACTAATAAAGTTACCATTTATGATATTGCACAGGCGCTCAATCTGTCTGCATCTACCGTATCCCGGGCGCTGCAGAATAATCCGCTGATCAATGAGGAAACACGGGAAAAAGTGCAGCAGATGTCGACCGAAATGGGGTATGTTCCCAACTGGATAGCCTCCAGCCTGCGAAAGAAACGTTCCAATATTCTGGGCCTGATTGTACCACGTACCTCCATGTACTTTCAAAGTACCGCTATCAGTGGTATCCAGCATGAAGCTCATAAATATGGTTTTAGCATCGTCATTGGTCAGTCTGATGATACGGTTGCCATGGAAAAAGAATTAGTGCAGACTTTTTTCTCCCTGCGGGTAGACGGGCTCCTGGCAGTGTCCTCTATGTTTACCACCAATTATGATCACTTTGCGCCTATCATAAAAAATAATATCCCCCTGGTGTTCTATGATCGCGTTCCAATGGACTTCCAGGGTTATACCATTACCGGAGACGATTTCAGAGGAGGGTTTCTCGCCACAGAACATCTTATCCAACAAGGATGCCGCCGCATAGCCCACTTTTCGGGTGTGCTCACCTGCAATCTTTACCAACACCGGCTTGCCGGCTACAAAGCTGCCCTGGCTCAATATGGTATCCCTTTTGACGAACAGCTGTTATATATTCATAATCTGACCACAGATGCTGCTACAGCGGCTGCTCAGCAGGTATTCTCACAGGATACACTACCGGATGGACTCTTTTCAGCAAATGATACATCTGCAGTGGCATTTATCCAGGAGGCCAGAAGGAGAGGCATTGCAATTCCAAAGCAAATCAAAGTAGTAGGATACGCAAATGACTTATCTTCCCGCATTATTACTCCCTCACTCACCACTATAGAACAATCAGGCTATAATATGGGACAAAAAGCGGTAGAAACACTGGTACAACTCATCAATCCAGGAGATAATGTCAAAGTAACTCAAAACTATGTGTTCCCTGTAGAGCTGATCCTGAGAGAATCTACCCAGGCATAATACTCGTTTATATTTTATCAATAACCGCCTACATCTTATATGAAAAATCAGATTATTACCAGCCTTTCCATACTGACGATCGCTGCTTTAAGTAGTTGCAACCGGCATATTTATGTTCCCAATGCGGTAAATGCGCCGTTGCTGAAAGAAAAATATGAATTCAAAGGAAATATCACACCTACCAACCTGCAGACCGCTTTTGCAATCACAGATAATATTGCCCTGATGGCCAATGGTCAGTATGTCTATAATTATAACTTTGATGCCGGCAATAATAACAATAACGACCTTTTTATTGATAATAACACTCGTGGTGGGGTAATTGAAGGGGCTGTTGGCTTTTTTAAGCCACTTGATCTCAAGCAGCGAATGGTGTTTGATGTATATGGCGGGTATGGTAATGGCCGCTTTAAAACACTGGATAAAGGCTACGATAATAGCAACACCCCGTCTAACCCAAATGATTATTTATTAAAAACTCATTTTAATAAGTTTTTCCTGCAGCCTAGTATTGGCTTTGTACATCCGGTGATTGAAGCTGCCTTCAGTTCCCGCTTTTCTGTAGTAAAATTCTATGATCTTTATACAGGTGCGAAAGCATTTGAAAATGATGCTAACCGCAAACTCAACTTTCTGCAGATCCAGGAAAAAGCGCTGCCATTCTTTGAGCCTGCTTTTACGTTTCGGGTAGGATATAAATATGTAAAGTTTCAGATGCAGCTGCTCTTTTCCGTACCACTGAATGATGATACCTATAATGGCTATGATATCAATCAGTATTTCCAGCCGGTGGCATTTGGCATGGGGGCCTCTGTTAATATTGCCCGGTGGTATGATGAATTCCGTAAGAAAAAATAAGTGCATAAAAAAAGCCTCACCGATTACTCGATGAGGCTTTTAAATAACTATGGCAGCTACCTACTCTCCCGCATGATAGTGCAGTACCATCGGCCATGAGGGGCTTAACTTCTCTG
>NZ_JBEXAC010000005.1:0-1099 GCF_040567655.1 Chitinophaga sp. H8
ACTTCCCGGCACCCGGTCAGTAACGACCCAAAAGGGACAAAAATAAAAGCAAAATGGTTGCTATATTTAATCTTTAATCTGATTCTCCGCAAACACACCTAATATTTTTAGTATATTAGCGCTCAAAAAGCAGGGATTATGAACATATTCAGTTTTACGGCTCATTTCGGTTCGGAGGAAGATTGTCGTTTGCATTTCAAGGAGCAGCGTGATAAGGAAGGGGTTGTCTGCAAGCGATGCGGGGGCACTTCCCATTATTGGTTACAGGGTAAATGGAGTTATGAATGCAAAGGTTGCCGTTTCCGCACCTCGTTGCGCAGCGGTACGATCATGGAGAGCTCCAAGCTGCCGTTTCTGGTGTGGTACAAAACGATGTTCCTGATGAGTTGCACAAAAAAGGGATTCTCCACCAACGAACTCCAGAAGCAATTAGGATTGAAGCGTTACGAACCGGTATGGGCGATGGTACACAAACTCCGCAGGGCGATGGGCAACCGGGATGCAAGGTATACACTGGAAGGGATGATAGAACTGGATGAGGGTTACTTTTCGGTGGCCAGTAAGGAAATCGAGCGAGGCAAGGGTACACGTGGCCGGGGAGCCGAGGGAAAGCAGAACGTTGCGGTGATGGCCGAAAGCACCCCGTTGGAAGATATCGAAACGGGCAAAAAGGAGAAGCATGTGCGTTATTTCAAGGCCAGGGTACTGGATAGCCATCAAAGTGAAGGAATCAACGGCGTGGTCAGGGACTGCATGGAGGATGATGCCATCGTATTTTCGGACAAAAGCACTTCTTACGTTGACATCTCCGATCTGGTGGAATTGCACGTCACCGAGAAATCAGACGCCAAAACCACCAAGGAAACACTCAAATGGGTGCATATCGCAATCAGTAATGCAAAACGGACATTGCTGGGCAACTACCATAAAATCAAAAGGAAATACTTACAGTTGTATCTCAACGAGTTTATTTACAAATTAAACAGACGGTATTTTGGAGACAAACTCTTTGACAGACTAGTAATTGCGAATATAACAGGTGCATAAACGGATAATCAGAATCTTTAAACATCCTAATTAACTACCTGCGGATTTTAGG
>NZ_JBEXAC010000005.1:1975-2850 GCF_040567655.1 Chitinophaga sp. H8
GCATGTCCCCTTTGAGGGCGACCCGACGACAGGATAATCGACCTTATGGTGCGCAAATATTTCGGCACAGACGGTATTCGTGGCAAAGCCAACGAAGGCGCGATGACGGCGGAAACCGCCTTGCGCGTCGGCATGGCGGCTGGCCGTGTCTTTCGTCGCGGTGACCACCGCCATCGTGTCGTGATCGGCAAGGATACGCGCCTGTCGGGCTATATGCTTGAACCCGCGCTCACAGCCGGTTTCACCTCGATGGGCATGGACGTATTCCTTTTTGGCCCGCTGCCGACAACGTATAGGAAGAATAAACGCCCTTTTCACCCAAGTCCAACAGCTTTGGACCGCAGTTGACTCTTTCGACACCCCTGCGATGCAACCCAATCCGGCTGACGGGGAGCCAGCAACGCTGAAAATTTACCCTCCTCTTTCCCACTAGCGGCTCCTTTTCCGACAACCAGCACGGCGGATCCCTGCCGCGGCGCTGTGAACGCAGCATTTTGATTGGTATCGTTGGCCTTCAGGCTCGTCAGTCAAACAGACCCAGGAGCAGCTCAGCCGGTGGCGCCCGGCTTTCGGGTAACGCCCTGGTCCCGCTGGTTTCGGCTTTGTGCTTCAGGTGATCAAGGATCTGCTTGATCACTATAGGGTCTTCAATGCAGGCGATGACTTTCATGGCGCCGCCGCAGCCCTGGAGCGAAGCGGAAGGGATCGGGTGAGCACCCGGCGAAGCGAACCCTTGACGTGATGGAGTGACCCCCACGCTCAGGCAAGGGGGCAGGTAGAGCAGAGCGAAGCGGCGCGGCCACCTGCACCCCTGCCACGTGGCGAACGCGGGGTTTGGGGCAGCGCCCCAAGGTGTTCGCAACGACCGAAGGGAG
>NZ_JBEXAC010000005.1:3541-18441 GCF_040567655.1 Chitinophaga sp. H8
CACACACCAGCGAGTTAAAACCCACTATGGGGCGATCCAGCAGGCAGGCCGAGACGTGCCACACCTGACGCCTGACGAGCTGAAACCCCAGAAGGTCAAGGGGGTGTCACTGGCCGAGAAGGTGTTCGGAGCCGTGGAGACGGTCGAAGGGGTGGCGCAAAGGTTGAACGCCAAAATAATGGGGTCTGTGCAGCCGATGGCCGAGAAAGCCGCTGTAAGCGCCCAGAACGAGCGAAGAGCCAAGGAGCTAAGGGAAACCCTAGCCCAGCAGCAAAAACGCTTACAGGCCCTTCAGGAGCCGTTTAAGGGGCTATCCAAGGATCAGGTAGCGGGACTGATCCGGCAGGCGGTGAAATTGCGGCAGGAGAACGAGCAGGAGAAGCAGGAGCGCGCCCAGCAGATCAAAGAGCGATTCAAGGCCAAGCGGGAACGGGAGCGCAGCGACCGCAGCAGGGGCCGTTAACCCTTTTCAACCAACTTTAACCAACCTTGAACAACCTTAAACCATTGTTTAACCAACATTAAACCACTTTCAACCAACCCTAAACCACTTTCAACCAACCCTAAGCAACCGGGGTGTAAGGGCTGGCAGGATTCGAACCGTTATCATACCCTATTTTTACTTTCCTTATTTAAACCTGATTATTAGGTATTTACAAATATTATTACCTATCTTTACCTAACCTTACAAAGGTGAAATATGGTAATATTAAGCATTTTTGTCCGAAATATGTCCGAAAAATATGAAAGTAAATTTTTATTTAGACAAGCCCTATAACCCTGATATTGCACCTGAAAAGGTCAAACTGGAACTGGCCAAGGTTGGAGGAAAAAAGAAAAACCTTGCACAGAAGTTCTGGAATCCATCGCTCACTGCGCTGTATCTATTCTTTTCACCGGATAAATCCTGTAGGATAAAATACAGGACAAACTATAAGATTTTACCCAAAAGTTGGGATTTTGAAAAGGAAAGGCTTAAACCAAGTGCCAGCGGAGCGTTGGAATTCAATGTCGAACTGAACAACCTTGCCAACCTCTGCATCCGGGAAGCGATGGGCAAAAAAGACAAAAACCAGTTTCTATCCAAAGAAGATTATAAACAGATCATACAGGGCTGTATCGACAGGGACAATGCGGTAAGCAACGAAATATCCATTTCCCACCTAAAAACACAGTTCCTGTCCTATAAATCCAATTTTGTCAAAGACGGCACACTAAAAGAATACAGGACGGTATTCAAAGGTCTGGAAGACTTTGAAAAACAGAAAGGTATAAATCTTGTCCTTAGGGAACTGGACAGCAAATTTCTCGATCAGTTCGAAGTGTTCCTGAGCAAGAAGAGGAATACGAACGATGAAGAAAAGGAAGGTTTGCTAAATGACACCATACACAAATACATATCCACGTTGAAGGTATTCCTAAAGTGGTGCAACGACAATGATTATCTGGTGCATCCCGACGTTTTCAAAACGCAAAAAACAAACTTTAAGAAGAAAGCCTACAATGAGATCATTGCCCTGTCCGAATCCGAAATAGAAAAACTGATGAACCATGATCTTTCGGACAGACCCAGTCTGGAAAGAGTACGGGATCTGTTCTGTCTATTGTGCTACACAGGGCAAAGATTTGAGGATCTGATCAACTTCGATCCAAAGGATATAAAAAACAATGCTTGGGACTTTATTTCGGTAAAGGTCAAGAAAAGGGTAATCGTACCTTTTGAGGGGTATATAGCCCCTGCAAAAGATATCTTGGAACGTATCGGTTACAGCGTACCCAAGATATCCAACCAGAAGTTCAATGAATACGTAAAAACGGTAGGAAAACTCGCAGGACTGGACGAGACCATCAAGATAACACGGTATTCGGGCAAGCAGAAGCTGGTGATAGAAAAAAGGAAGTACGATTTTCTAACCAGCCATGTCGGCAGAAGATCAATGGTAACGAACCTATTGAGCAGAAACGTACCGATCACGCTTGTACAAAAACTGACGGCACATTCTGACATACGGACTTTAATGAAATACGAATCGGCAAGCACAGATTCGTTAATCGATGCACTCAATAAATTTTAAAACTATGGAAGAAATTTTTTTTAAGTTGAGAAAAGCTTGGAAACTTCGAAAAAACAAATTTGATTTAGGTGGATTTCTGAAAGTAGAGCGTTTCCATACCCCAGGTTATTTAGTGATGTGTATTTTCAGCCTGAAAGAGAACGAATACCTACCCTTTTACCGTTACCACCTACAATACTATTTTGAAAACAACCCTCTTGGCAATGAGCAAACATTTCTTACAAAGGTTATCGAGTACGTTGACCAGGACATTAAATCAAGAGAGACATTGCATTATTACAAAACGATAACCAAAACAAGAATATACAGGCTATCCAAATTTAGAGAAGCCTTAAAACAGGTTGACAAATGGGAAGTAACCTTAACAAATGAGGATCGGATTAAAAAATCCGTTTCTTACGTGCAGGAAATCATGAATTGGCAAAACATAAACGACACAAAGACCGTTCTTTCCAAACTCCTATTTGATGAAGTTGGTTCGGACAAGTTTTTCATTGAGTATAAAAATATCATTGAACAAAGAGATCGTTTACAATCCGAACTGGCCGATAAAATCTCTGAATTGAATGAACAAAAGAAGAAGCACAAAGCAATAGCACCAATGACGAAGGTTCAGATTGTTAGCGGTGATCACAAACCCTTGCTAGATCTTTTGCTTCAAATGAAAGATTTAGAAAACCCTTCGACCAAAAGAAATTATTTACAAGGAAGCCCAGACACATGGGCATCACTACTTTCCAATTACTTTGAATATGGAGACAACAATATTCCTAAGGATAATAATCGAGAAATAAATTGGAATTCTGTCAGAGATTATTTTCTAGGAAAAAGTGGAATATCACTGCTTAAATCACACAACAGAGAAAAGTATTTCCATATCAAGGAATCCAATCGAGATTACACATAAAGTAGCTCCATGATACTTTAAACTAATTTTACTCCCTCAAAACCCCCATGACGTTTAACGATATGGGGATTTTTTATCTCTATACTTCCCAACTTTGCCCATGTTAATTCACTCGAAGAAAGTGGCCACGACTTCGAATCATTAAACGTGTAAACATGAGCAAAGTATGATTCAATTTGACCAAAAAGCCCTTAGGGACTGCATCAAGGATGCTGTAAGGGAAGAACTTCACCTTTTTATTTCAGATGTGAAGCACACATCGGACAACACCGAGAACAGATCTTCCGAAAAACTATTGACCAAAAAGGAAATGGCGGACGAACTTGACATTTCACTCGTCAGCCTGACCGAGTGGATGAAGCAGGGACATATCCCCTACATGCGTATGGGAAAGCGGATCTATTTCAAAAAACAGGAGGTAGTGGCTTCAATGGCCGGCTACAACCGGAACAAAGGAGGTAAATAATGATCTCGTTTAACCAGGACACAGCCACGGCACTAGACAGGGCTATAGTAAAAATAACAGATGAATTTTTAGAACCCCCTATCATGATAACAATCAGCAATTCCGATTCCGTTATCGGTACATTAGGGAATTTCAGCGCATCCACGGGAAAGGCGAAGAGCAGGAAAACATTCAATGTGATTTCATTGGTGGCTGCTGCATTGAGCGGAAAACAGATATTACAATACAAGGTCAAAGTTCCCATAAACCGTCCATTGGTGCTGTACTGCGATACAGAGCAGAGCAAGTTCCATTGCCACAGGTTACTTTCAAGGGTCTACAAGCTCATAAATTACCCGACAACGGAAGTCCATGAAAACCTAAAATTCATATCCTTGAGGGAATACCCCACCAAAGAGCGCATTAGTATCATCGAATATGCCCTGTCCAAATATGCGGGCAGGATAGGTCTAGTGATAATAGACGGGATCAGGGATCTTGTTTACGACATCAATAATGCAACGGAAGCGACTGAAATTACCGGCAAGCTGATGAAATGGTCACAGGAACTTAATATCCATATCCATACCGTACTACACTTAAACAAGGGTGATGACAACACAAGAGGCCATTTGGGGACTGAATTGAACAATAAGGCAGAATCCATCTTACAGGTCACCAAAAGCGATCTGGATGCAAACTACAGCACCGTGGCTCCAAAGTTCATCAGGGATATCGAGTTTGAGCCATTTACCTTTTATATAGATGATGGTTTGCCCGTACTGGACGAGAACTTTGACCTGTCAGGCACTGCATCGAGAAAAGGGTTCGACTATCAGGAGCTTTCCAAAGAGAACCATCGGGAAGTGTTACAGGAAATGTTTAACGATAGTGAAATAACCTGCAGTTATGATGACTTTGTCCGAAGATTAAAGGACGCTTATCTAGCAAAAGGCTTCAATTTCGGCATCAATAAAGCCAAACAGCTGAAGACATTTCTGGAAAACAAACGGATAGTCATCAAGAACGATAAGACCTACCGGTTTAATCCTGAATTCTATTACTAAAAAAACAGGTTTAGTTTAGTCCGACCCTATATAGTAATAGACTAAACTAAACCGACTTAAAAGATTACGATTATGACATGTGATGAACTTAAGCGCATACCGCTCATATCCATATTAAATTACCTGCAGATTCCGTGTGCCAGAATGAACAGCCGTGAAGCATGGCTTAGAAATCCGTTCAATGGAGGGAACGAAAGAACCGCTTCGACAAAGGTGGATATACACAGAAATATCTGGTATTCGCATTCGGATGGTTTGGGAGGTAACAACATTGACTTCCTGATGAAGTTTTTGGACACGGACAACCTATCAACAGTATTGGATTGGGCTGATGAAAGAAAAAATATCCTTTCTTTTCACCAGCAGACCGTATTGGATAAAGTACCGATTGTGCAACAGGAAAATAATCGGACGTACACCATACTATCCGTAAAACCACTTACAAACAAAGCGCTGATCGACTATCTGACCGATGTACGCAAAATAGATATTGAAATTGCCAGCGCATACTGTCAGGAAATCTATTACAGGACGGCAAATGGACAGACGTACTTTGCCGTCTGTTTTAAGAATGATGCAGGTGGATACGAACTGCGCAACAGCTATGACAAACGCTCCCTATTGACAAAGGGGATCACTACGATCGGTAACGGTAGCAAAGATGTTGTTGTGTTTGAGGGCTTCACAGATCTGCTGTCCTTTATGACGTTAAAAAAGAATGCAGGTAAGCCGTATCTAAATACGAACTTCTGTATCCTGAATACGACAGCCAATCTGCAAAAAGCATATCCATTCTTAGAGCGACATAACAGAATAACAAGCTATCTGGACACAGATAGCAGTGGCTTAAAATCTTACCACAGTTTGCGAACCCATTTTGAGAAAACGCATGCCGTAAAAAATGGAATGGAAGAATTGCAGAGGCAAGACAACAGGATCAAGGATGTCAATGACTACCTGATATTCAGATCACACAAAGAACAAATTCATAGCACCCAATCTGGAAGAAAGCTATCGAATAGGTAGGAAGCAAGGTTGTGTTTTGGTGACCCCAAAACCGATTGGCTCCCGATGGTCACAGCTAAAAAGAAACAAGATGAAAAATAACAAGAAAAAAGGCGGAAGACCCGCACTCGAAAATAAAAAACAGTTCAGGATCAATGTCCGTTTCGATGAAAGCGAACATAACAGAGTTTTGCATAATGCAAAAATTGCAGGTATGAGCAAATCGGAATGGGTACGCAAATCTGCGATCCTACGAAAAATTACACCTAGGTTTACCGAAGAACAATTGAAAGCTTTTAGGGCGATTACTGGGGCTTCGAACAATCTAAATCAGCTAACTAAAAAAGCACACCAGTCTGGACTGATTGAGGTGGCACAGGAATGCAAAAATACGATCCATCACATTGACCATTGTATCAATAAACTACTGCACCATGATAGCGAAGATAATTGAGGGCCGATCTTTCGGCGGATGCGTTGGATACGCCCTGAAAAAAGATAGTGAGATTATCCATGTAAATGGATTACGGACGGATTCGGCAAAGACCATCACACAGGACTTTAATTTTCAGCGGATGCTGAATCCAAGATTGGGCAAGGCAGTCGGACACATTATTCTTTCGTGGAATACAGAAGATAAAAACAAGCTGAATAATGACATCATGCTATCCGCAGCTAAGCGTTATTTATCAAAATTAGATATTAGGGATACCCAATGCTTAATGGTGCGCCACCACGACCGCCAACATGATCATATCCATATTATTTTTAATCGGGTAAACGATCATGGCAAAACTATCTCCAATAGCAATCAGCGGTATAAGAGCTTTAAAGCTTGTAAAGAATTAAATGCATTATATGGCTTTAAGCAGTCCGAAGGAAAACGAAATGTCAACAGAGGTAGACTGAAAGGTAATGATCTAACGAAATACCAAATTTACGACACCGTCAAGGCAGGCATACGACACAGTAAAAACTGGAAGGAACTACAAAATTATATCCGTTACAGAGGTGTGGAAATGCAGTTTAAATATAGATTGGGGTCGGATGAGGTTCAAGGTATTTCGTTCATCAAAGATGAACAGACATTTCGGGGTTCTGCCATAGACCGCTCATTGAGCTTCGGACAGATCGACAAGGCTTTAAATAGCATAGATAATTCTATTGAACTAAATCAAATTTCTGGAAGCTATGTTTCGAAGGATCATTCTATAGACAGAAATATCGGAGAAACACTTGGTCACATAACATCAGCTTTATTTTCGAACCCCGAAATTACACCAGAGCAAGATGATCCGTTGATCAAGAAAAGAAAAAAGAAAGAGAATTACGGACTAAAACGTTAATACCATGAACACAGAATTAGAAAATATACAGCAACAGGTAAGCGCATTGCAGGAAAACACAGACTTGATCACGCAGGATATTGTACGAATAATGCCTACAATTGTCTCCCTACTTTCTGAAAATGAAAAGAAAATGCAGGAATTTCATGAAATGCGAGCAAAGGATCAGGAACTACTACAACAGATCAAGCAATTTATTAAAAGAGAAAACGATGTACTATCTAAGATCATTAACGATTATGGGACACTTCAGGATGTAGCTAATGAAATCTCCACAATAACTAGACAGGAATTAGCTGTATTAACAATCAAAGAAAAAGACATTGTTTCAAAGATAGCTGAAATTCCTGATCAGGTCATTGTAAAACATCATTACGGCATTGATCTCAAATCAACACCTCTGATCATTGTTATGATAGCATTATCTACCATTATTTCGCTAGGTCTCGGTGTTCTATACGAGAAGAACAAACAATTAGACGATAGAAAATCGTATGAAATGCGTTACCGAATGATAGAATTGGAGCTACCGCATGTAACATCGCATATCGATTCTACTCATTCTCTTAACCCTAAGAAATTCCATAATTTGGTGATTAAAAGAGAGGAAGAAAATAAACTATTAAACAGTATAGACCAAAAACGTCAGGAGATCAAAAACTTAAACAGTCCTGAATAACGAGCCGCGTATTGGCGATGGGCGGGATTTTTAGCACCAAAGTTGATACGAAGCACAAATGTTGAATTTAGCACTTCCGTTGATACGAAGCCGTTCGCCCGCCTATTGCCAATACGATGTTGGTGGCTGGCAAATTTTGTTGTCAAGTTTAGTCAAAATAATGAACTTTTTTTAATGCTTGTTTAAACTCGTCTTGAAATTTCCGTTGTCCGCCTTGTCCTGGAAATGTAATTCTTTGGTCAATTACGTTTTTGAATTTTTGCTTTAAGTAATAAAAAGCAATGTCGTAAACATTTGCCTTGATTAAAATAATTTGAGTGTTGTCGTCCGCAACAGAATTTATTTTGTCAACCAAACTCGGAAGTTGTGATTGCAAGTCCGTGTCAAGAAGCGAAAGTGGTAATTCAGACAAGTCAAGCAAGTAAAAACTGTCTTGTTGAAGTGTCTGCAAAATTGTGTTTTTTATTTCACTACTTCGTCCACTTAAAAGAAATTGTTCTTTAAGTTTTGGATAAAGTGCTTCTGCTACACCCAAAAATAAATAGTCGTGTTGGCGAACATCGTCGTAGTAGAAAAAACGTTCCAAACTGTCTGGCGGTGCTTCTGCAACAAGCAAATACTTTACTGTTTCGGGTTTGTATTTTTGACGTGCTTTTTCAAGTTGTTTTTTTAGTTGCGAAATATCGGTTGTCGTTTCTGTTGCTTTTGTCGGCTTAACAGTTGCTACTTTTTTTGTCTGTTGATTAGTGGACGAATAATTTGAAATAGCATTTTTTCCTTTGCTTGAATGTGGAATTGTCCAACTTGAACCTTTACCACCTGCTTGAAAAGCGTGTGGTAGTTGTCCTTTACGCAACAAGTCCCGAAGCGGTTTGCCTGGTCTGTCTTTGCTGTCTTTCAAAATTCCTGCTTTCGCAAGCAAATCATTAGCTTCAACAGGGTCAATGTCTGCTCTGCCTGATTTTGTCAAGTAGCCGTCTATGAATTTTGTAATTGCACTCATCTTTTGTCAGTTTTTCTGTCGGTGAAACGGTCGCCCATTGCTTGCCACCAACAATGGCTCGGCGAATTGGCGAAGTAGCGAAGCTGTATCGAAGATACAAAAGCGGAGCTATTTAGCCAAGTCGCTTGTTGTAAGCAGTCCGCGAAGCGGCGGCTTACGGCAAGCGACGTAAGTCGCCGAGCCATTGTTAGCAAGGAGCGCAGCGGATTGCTAACAACGTGCCGCGTATTGGCGATGGGCGGGATTTTTAGCACTGAACTTTAATCGAAGAACAGAAGTTGAATTTTGCACTTCCGTTGATACGAAGCCGTTCAGCCCGCCTATTGCCAATACGATGTTGTACGACGTAGTTATGTTTTGGGTTTTAGTCCAGCTAAATATTTTCGTATGTCATTTTCTAATTTATCCGGGTATTTGTACTCTAATTTTTTTGACAATTCAGTTCCTATTTCTGAAACTAAATCAGTCATTGAAAATAGAGCAGTCCAATTTTCCTTTATATCGCTCCCTGAAAATGTTTGTTCTGTTTTAGCCCACATTTCCTGGTTAAGATACTTTTTGAAAAGTCGTCCATATTTATTGGTCGTTATGTTCCAATTGTGTTCACTTGCAATGTGCCATTCAATTAAAGGAATTAAATATTCTGTGCGAATAACGGTTTCCGACATAAATTTCGCATAGAATATTTCATCTCTCACAAGACACTTTGCCACGTAAGTTGTGTCCCACCAAAAATCGTTTATTAGATTTTGAAACTCTTTTTCAGACGGTTTTTTGATAATGGAAATTTGATAAGTTGGTTTCAGCATTTGCTTTGTAATACCATCTTTATCAATTAAAATTTTATAACCAATATCCCAATCTTCT
The DNA here is from genome assembly GCF_040567655.1 of Chitinophaga sp. H8. NCBI lineage: Bacteria > Pseudomonadati > Bacteroidota > Chitinophagia > Chitinophagales > Chitinophagaceae > Chitinophaga > Chitinophaga defluvii. The sequence continues at coordinate 12,936 of NZ_JBEXAC010000005.1, forward strand.
GGTAATTCTTTCTCTTGCGTTTCCTTTATAAATTTTGATTTGCTGTAAAGTTTAAAATCTACTTTCACACCGTCTTCATAAAGTAGCATTTTCATTGCGTGTTTATGGTTAAAACAACTTTCGTCTTCTTCAATCATAGCAATTGGATTTCCGAATTTAAGCGTCCAGCTTTTGTCTGAAATGTAATTTGTATTATCCTCAAAAACAAATTCAATGTCTAAATCACTAAATTCGTCAACAAGTGCTAAAGGATTTACAAGTGAACTTGTCAGAAGAAGAACTCTTACATCTTCGTTTTTCTCCGACCATTCTATAATTGTTCTTAACTTTTCTTCTCTGACTTTCATTTTGTTTGGTTCGGTTTTACTATGTCGTACAACGGGAAACGCATTGGCGAAGTGGCGGATAAATTGAACCGAAAGTTCAATTTAGCAGTGACGTAGCCGATGTGTTTCCACAGAAGCTAAATTATTAAAAAAAAGCTGAATGTGGGACACATTCGGCGGAATAAAAAGCACAAAAGTTGAATTTTGAACTTAACCCGCCATTTTGCCAATGCGATGTTATGTGTAGTTTTTTAGTATCTTTGTCAGATGAAATTATCAGATTAGCAAATTTACTTTACGCAACGTATAGGAAGAGAATAGTTTAGTATTATTCTTCGTTTCCTTATTGTCTCTTATTGTAAATTAAATATGTTAAATAATGAAAAATTACTTCGAAAGTCCTTTTAAAGGAAAAATAATCAAAGACCACATAACTAATCCCAATATAATTTCGGGTAAATATTCTTATTATTCTGGTTATTATCACGGTCATTCATTTGACGATTGTGCTCGTTATCTGTTTCCGGACAGGAATGATGTCGATAAACTAATTATCGGTTCTTATTGTTCAATAGGGAGCGGTGCAAGTTTCATAATGGCAGGTAATCAAGGTCATAAATATGATTGGATTTCCAGTTTTCCATTTTTTTATATGTCTGAATTTGATGTTTTCAGTAAAAGCCAAGATGGATTTCAAAAAGCAGGAGATACAGTTGTTGGGAATGATGTTTGGATTGGTAGTGAAGCTATGATAATGCCAGGAGTTCAGATAGGAGATGGAGCTGTTATTGGCAGTCGTGCTTTGGTTACAAAAGATGTTGAACCTTATTCAATTGTAGGGGGAAATCCAGCCAAATTGATAAAAAAGAGATTTAGTGATGATGACATCCAAAAATTGCAGGAAATGAAATGGTGGGAATGGGATGAAGAAACCCTTTTTGAAGCAATGCCAATTCTTTGTTCAAATAAAATCGATTTGTTGTACAAGTTTTTTAGAAAAATGAAATGATAAAAAGAAGGTTCCGAAATTCGGAGCCTTTTTGTTTTAACTGCGTTTGCGGCTAAAATTACACATAACGGCTGGCAAATTGGCGATGGAGCCGACTTTTAGCACAAATGTTGAATAGAATTACTAATCTTCAACATTGCACAAAAGTTCAATAGAAGTACTTCACCGGCTCTATTGCCAATTTGTTTGTTATGTGCCGTTTTATTCCATTTTATACATTTAACAATTGCTGAAACGTAAAGTCGGGTTTAAACATTTCAATTTCGTTTTGAGTTGATTCTTCTTGTGCTTCTTTGCCATAGATAAACATTTGCTGTTCATAATTTTTAACAGCCTCTTCAATGCTATTAAATTTTCCATCGGCTAGATTATCAGACAATATCAAGGCATCCACCAACCCACTATTTACTCCCTGCCCTGCAAAAGGCGGCATCAAATGTGCGGCATCCCCAATCATTGTTATGGGTAATGGGCGCTTGCTTTTCCAAGGCTTTTCTAAAGGAAATATCCGTGTAGCCAATCCTACAAATGACAACGTCGTATGAATCAATTCTTTGTAGCGTTCGTCCCAATCGGAAAATTCTTTCAGAAGAAAATCAACGACACTATTTCTGTTTTGAAAATCTACCTGCGTTTGGTTTTTCCATTCATCAGGTGTTTTAAAACTTATTCCAAAATGCAATGCACCATTATTATTGGGGTTAGCAAATAATAAATTACCTTGGTGAGATGCCATTAGCCGGTTTCCATTGCATAGCTGAAAAAATCCAGGACAGTTTATCTCTGGTTGATGAATATCGGCTTGTATATTGAAAGTACCTGTTTCTTCAACTTCCGTGTCGGTAACAAATTTTCTTACCTTGGACATCCCGCCATTGGCAAGAATAACCAAATCTGCTGTTTCACTCGGTTTATTCTCAAAAGTTAGTGTCCACTTCTTCTTACCAGGTTCAAGCATAACAAGTTTTCTATCCCAAATAACCGTGTCGTTTTCTAAACTATTCAACAAGATAGCCCTTAAGTCATTTCTGTTTATTTCAGGATTGTCAAATCGATTTTCGGGCTTTACATTTTTTGTGGATAAAATATTGCCTTTTTTATCAGCAATATTTACACCCATTGGTAAGGCTAAGTCATAATAAGTTTGTAACAATCCCGCTTTTTTCATTGCTTCCTGACCTGAACCTTTGTGTAGGTCAAGGGTTCCACCAAAAATTCTTGCCTCTCGGTCGTTGTCTCTTTCGTAAACTGAAACGTCTATGCCGTTTTGCTGTAATAATTTTGCCATAGTCAGTCCAACGGGTCCACCACCAATTATTGCAACGTTCTTATCACTAAGTAAATTCATTTGTTTGTCTGTATCTATTCGCATTGTCATTCAAAAATGGCCCATAACGGGAAACGCATTGGCGAAGTGGCGGATAAATTGAACCGAAAGTTCAATTTAGCAGTGACGTAGCCGATGTGTTTCCACAGAAGCTAAATTATTAAAAAAAAGCTGAATGTGGGACACATTCGGCGGAATAAAAAGCACAAAAGTTGAATTTTGAACTTAACCCGCCATTTTGCCAATGCGATGTTATGTGTAGTTTTTTAGTATCTTTGTCAGATGAAATTATCAGATTAGCAAATTTACTTTACGCAACGTATAGGAAGAGAATAGTTTAGTATTATTCTTCGTTTCCTTATTGTCTCTTATTGTAAATTAAATATGTTAAATAATGAAAAATTACTTCGAAAGTCCTTTTAAAGGAAAAATAATCAAAGACCACATAACTAATCCCAATATAATTTCGGGTAAATATTCTTATTATTCTGGTTATTATCACGGTCATTCATTTGACGATTGTGCTCGTTATCTGTTTCCGGACAGGAATGATGTCGATAAACTAATTATCGGTTCTTATTGTTCAATAGGGAGCGGTGCAAGTTTCATAATGGCAGGTAATCAAGGTCATAAATATGATTGGATTTCCAGTTTTCCATTTTTTTATATGTCTGAATTTGATGTTTTCAGTAAAAGCCAAGATGGATTTCAAAAAGCAGGAGATACAGTTGTTGGGAATGATGTTTGGATTGGTAGTGAAGCTATGATAATGCCAGGAGTTCAGATAGGAGATGGAGCTGTTATTGGCAGTCGTGCTTTGGTTACAAAAGATGTTGAACCTTATTCAATTGTAGGGGGAAATCCAGCCAAATTGATAAAAAAGAGATTTAGTGATGATGACATCCAAAAATTGCAGGAAATGAAATGGTGGGAATGGGATGAAGAAACCCTTTTTGAAGCAATGCCAATTCTTTGTTCAAATAAAATCGATTTGTTGTACAAGTTTTTTAGAAAAATGAAATGATAAAAAGAAGGTTCCGAAATTCGGAGCCTTTTTGTTTTAACTGCGTTTGCGGCTAAAATTACACATAACATCTGTTTTAACGAAACGAATATACGGAAAATTTCGCTTAACCAACCCTATATACGTGTTTCGTTATTTGACTTTTCTTTCTACATAAGATATTGATATATTTGTATTTAAAAAATAAAACCGCACAAATAGCGAAACAAAATATTATAAAATACTATTTCCCTGATATGAATAGCGAAATCATACTTGAAACCTTCGAAAAGAGATTGCTGATGCAGAGATATGCTGGCAATACCATTAGATCGTACAAGGATTACGCTAGTATATTTCTTAAACATGTTAGCAAATATCCCTCCCTTGAAGAAATTCCACTGTCAGATATTGAGGCGTTTATAAACGAAAAAGTTCAAAATGGGAAAATTAGTGTTTCCTATCAAAAAGGATTAGTGGGCGCAATCAAGAAGATGTACGAACTGATATTGGACAAAAAAATCCAACTGTATTACTTATACCCGAAACGATCATTTTCTAAATTACCTAAATTCTTTTCAAAAGAAGAAGTAAGAAATATTCTCGATAACACTCAAAATCTAAAACACAAGGCTATTCTGATGACAATCTATAGTTGTGGACTACGTCTTAGCGAACTGTTGAATCTCAAAATCAAAGACATAAAATCTTCCGATGGAATTATCAGAATCCATCAAAGCAAAGGTAATAAAGATCGGATTGTATCATTACCAGACAAATTGCTGGCGACTTTGAGACATTATTATCAAGCATTCAAGCCAAAGGAGTACCTCTTCGAAGGTGAGAGGGGTGGCAAGTATAGCGAACGAAGTGTACAGTTGATTCTGAAAAAAGCATTGATCAAAGCAAATGTTCAGTCGGAAGGCTCTGTACATACATTGCGACATTCTTATGCCACACATTTAATCCAATCAGGTATCGATATCCGAATTGTAAAAGAGTTATTGGGTCATGAAAATATAAAAACGACTATGATCTACACTCATATCACTGACATAGACAAGCAAAAGACTCCTAGCCCTCTTGATTTTTTATAAGAATAAGATGAACTTTTCACGCTCTATAGAAACAAGCATTATGTTCCAATCATTCTTTAAGAAGGGTTATTCTTCTAGCTTAACTTTGCTTAGGTTATTGAATAATCAATATTCAGATATAATTTGTCCGAAATGTGCCCGAAAAAAGAAAAAGCCACTGATTATCAGTGGCTTTTGTCGGGGTGGCAGTAATCGCGCGGATTTACAGGCACGTCGGATATGTTTACAAAAACTCCGTTTTTGACACATATCCCGTGCCAAAGGGTGCCCCTTTGAAACCCTCCAGCGCCCCGCTCAATCGCGGGGCAGGGTGACGCGGTGGGGTAGGTCGGGACTGGGGCCGTCCTCGTCCAGGAACGCCACTTCGGCGCGTTCCAGGGTGCAGCCATCGAGGTTCAATTCTTCCATGTCCTTGAGGGTGAAAACCCCCGCCTCCTCGCGGCTCTTGGTGTACCCGTAGCCCTTGGGTTTCCAGTACTCCAGACCTGTCTTGATGTAATACATGCTCATGGCCATACCTCGTCCTTGAGTTTCGATATAACGGAATCCAGCGCCGTTCTGGTGGTGCCGTCCAGCGTGTCTATACCCCTGTCGTAAGCCTCCAAAACAGCGGCCATTTCAGCGGCTGTGATGCTGATAGTGGCCGTGGTGTCCCTTACGATATGGGAGTAATCAGGCTTGCCGAAAAGGGCTTTGAGTGGATCTGTCATGGCTGATCTCCAAACATATCAAGCGTGTCTGTAT
>NZ_JBEXAC010000006.1 GCF_040567655.1 Chitinophaga sp. H8
TTAAATAACTATGGCAGCTACCTACTCTCCCGCATGATAGTGCAGTACCATCGGCCATGAGGGGCTTAACTTCTCTGTTCGGAATGGGAAGAGGTGAACACCCTCGGCATAACCACCATAAGATCTTGAAGATCTTCTAGCGTTCTTTGTGCATATAGCACCAAGAACCTACAATAAGATTACATATTGGGAAGTCGTATACTAAAGTATAATAAAATTAAAGCTTACGGGCAATTAGTACTACTCGGCTCCGATGTTACCACCCTTACACCTGTAGCCTATCAACGTCATCGTCTCTGACGGCCCTTAAAAGTAAACTCATCTTGAGGAAAGTTTCACGCTTAGATGCTTTCAGCGTTTATCTTGTCCGTACATAGCTACTCTGCACTGCACCTGGCGGCACAACAGATACACCAGCGGTACGTACGACCCGGTCCTCTCGTACTAAGGTCATGTCCTCGCAATTTACTAACGATCACAACAGATAGGGACCGAACTGTCTTGCGACGTTCTGAACCCAGTTCACGTGCCACTTTAATCGGCGAACAGCCGAACCCTTGGGACCTTCTCCAGCCCCAGGATGTGACGAACCGACATCGAGGTGCCAAACCTCACCGTCGATATGAGCTCTTGGGTGAGATCAGCCTGTTATCCCCGGAGTACCTTTTATCCTTTGAGCGATGGCCCTTCCATACAGAACCACCGGATCACTTTAGCCAGCTTTCGCTCCTGCTCGGCTTGTTTGCCTCACAGTCAAGCACCCTTTTACTAATGCGCTCTGCGTACGATTACCAACCGTACTGAGGGTACCTTTGCAAGCCTCCGTTACTTTTTAGGAGGCGACCACCCCAGTCAAACTACCCACCAAACAATGTCTCCCCGTTAAGGGATTAGACTCTAAATAACAGAAGGTTGGTATTTCAACGATGACTCCACAACTCCTAGCGAAGCTGCTTCATAGTCTCCCAACTATCCTACACATCTGGCATTCAAAATCAATGTTAAGTTGTAGTGAAGGTTCACGGGGTCTTTCCGTCCCGTTGCGATTAACCGGCATCTTCACCGATACTACAATTTCACCGAGCTCGTGGTAGAGACAGTGTCCAACTCATTAGACCATTCGTGCAGGTCGGAACTTACCCGACAAGGAATTTCGCTACCTTAGGACCGTTATAGTTACGGCCGCCGTTTACTGGGGCTTCAGTCAGAAGCTTTGGGTTGCCCCGAACATCCTTCCTTAACCTTCCAGCACCGGGCAGGTATCAGGCTCTATACGTCATCTTTCGATTTTGCAGGGCCCTGTGTTTTTGTTAAACAGTTGGTTGGACCATTTTACTGAGGCCGCATCACTGCGGCACGCCTTATCCCGAAGTTACAGCGTCAATTTGCCTAGTTCCTTTACCACGGATCACTCGAGCGCCTGAGAATACTCTTCTCGACTACCTGTGTCGGTTTACGGTACGGGCTGCAATAACCTAACCTTAGAGGTTTTTCTCGGAAGCTGGATTAGGGACATTATCAGCGCTGCCGAAGCTTTGCTGTACTATCAGGTTTCAGCACATCTGGCGGATTTTCCTACCAAACGTATACCTACGCCCTTCAACGCACTATTCCGTAAGTGCGCAGTCCTTTCACTTCTCCGTTACCACATCGAAATTATTGCAGGTACTGGAATATTCACCAGTTTGCCATCAGCTACGCCTCTCGGCTTTGCCTAAGGACCCGACTAACCCTGATCCGATTAGCGTTGATCAGGAACCCTTAGTCTTGCGGCGATAAGATTTTTCATCTTATTTATCGTTACTTATGCCTACATTTTCTTTTCTAAACGCTCCAGCATGCCTCGCGACACACCTTCGATGCAGTTTAGAATGCTCCCCTACCGTCTGATACCTTAGTATCAGGCCTAAAGCTTCGGTTATGTGTTTGATGCCCGATTATTTTCCGTGCCCAAACCCTCGACCAGTGAGCTGTTACGCACTCTTTAAATGAATGGCTGCTTCCAAGCCAACATCCTGGCTGTTGTAGGGTTTGAACCGCGTTTGTTCAACTTAACACATGATTAGGGACCTTAGCTGTTAGTCTGGGTTATTTCCCTCTCGGCCACGGACCTTAGCGCCCGCAGCCTCACTCCCGGAGATTATATCATAGCATTCGGAGTTTATTAGGGTTTGGTAGGCGGTGAAGCCCCCTAGCCCAATTAGTAGCTCTACCTCTATGATACGTCTGTAATCCGAGGCTGTTCCTAAAAACATTTCGGGGAGAACGAGCTATCTCTCAGTTTGATTGGCCTTTCACCCCTATCCACAGGTCATCCCAGAACTTTTCAACGTTAACGGGTTCGGACCTCCAGTTAGTTTTACCTAACCTTCATCCTGCCCATGGATAGATCACAAAGTTTCGCGTCTACCCCCACTGACTAAACGCCCTGTTAGGACTCGCTTTCGCTACGGCTCCGTTACTGAAGAACTTAACCTTGCCAGTGAGGTGTAACTCGTAGGCTCATTATGCAAAAGGCACGCCGTCACCCTTACGGGCTCCGACCGCTTGTAGGCGCACGGTTTCAGGAACTATTTCACTCTCCTGTTCGGAGTACTTTTCACCTTTCCCTTACGGTACTGGTTCACTATCGGTCTCTAGGGAGTATTTAGCCTTACCAGATGGTGCTGGCAGATTCACACAGGATTCCTCCGGTCCCGCGCTACTCAGGATACTACACGTCCATCAAATCTTCCGCCTACAGGGCTTTCACCTGCTATGGCGTATCTTTCCAGATACTTCAGCTTCGTTTGACTTTCTAAAAGTAGTCCTACAACCCCGGATAGAATTGCTTCGATCCGGTTTGGGCTCTTCCCCGTTCGCTCGCCACTACTTAGGGAATCATTAATTTATTTTCTCTTCCTTCAGGTACTTAGATGTTTCAGTTCCCTGAGTTTGCCTCCCTTGCGGGATAATACACCTTCAGTGTATTGGGTTGTCCCATTCGGAAATCTACGGATGTTACGATCGTTTGCATCTCCCCGTAGCTTATCGCAGCTTACCACGTCCTTCTTCGCCTCCTAGAGCCTAGGCATCCACCATGCGCCCTTATTCGCTTTAAAAATCTTTAGTTTATACTCT
>NZ_JBEXAC010000007.1 GCF_040567655.1 Chitinophaga sp. H8
ATGGTATAATTTCCGGGTACTGTGGTATGACGGCTATTTGCTGCCTGGGAGCTCAATCCTTTGCTGATCGTTACCGGTATAGCATAACCCGCTTTCAGGCCTCCGGGTAAGGTCAGCGTAATAGCTGCACCAGTGGAAGCACCTTCTATGATTTCTTTGCTGGCTGGGTCCACCGTAATATCAAAAGCCATGTTAGGGGCATAGTCCTTGTCTTTTACCGTAATAGTAGCTTCTCCAAATACCAGCCCCGGAATACTCGTAGAAGTACCTGTCAGTTTTAATTCACGGGTAGCCGGGCCGGTCAGTACCCCGTCATCTTTAATAGTGATTTGTACGGTAACCGTACCACCATTATTAATCACCGGCGGGGTTGAGATAATATAGTCTGATGTAGTAAAGGTAGAACCGGTAACTGGCTCCACACTGATGTTGATCGGAATAGCGGTAGTAACACCTGCTGGTAAGCTAAATGTCACATCATAAGCCGTTCCTTCTGTCATCTCTGTACTGCTGGTAGCAATGCTGATATTTTTATTGTCAGCATTTAGGCTGGTGGTATCTGTTATGGTACAGCTTGCCGGAGTAATGGTATACCCGGTAGCAGTACCATCTAATTGTAACGTTTTTGTAGGCTTAAATACCCTGTCGGAGGCAGCCGTGATAAAATCAGTCAGCACCGTATCCCGCTTACCGGCAGGCAACTTCACCGTGGTGGCAGCCAGCGTATAATCACTTGGGGTATTGGCCGTAGAGTTACCCACATTACGGCTCAGTAAGATGTTAATATCTGTAGTGGCGGATACGTTATTATCAAAGCTGATTTTAAGATCGCTCTTCTCGCCTTCTTTTAAGGGCGTATTCAACACTTCCAGCGTAAGCGCTTTATTGCCCGGCAAACTGGCAGTGCCATCTTTGATCAGCAGTGCTACAGAATCTTTTTTGAAACCAGTGGCCTCGGCTATAACTACAATATTTGCATCATTATTCAGGATGTTATCCACATTGGCTTTGATAACCGGGATCGTTACGGAGAAAGCATCTTTGGCAATCGTATAATTTCCGGGTACTGTGGTATGACGGCTATTTGCTGCCTGAGAGCTCAATCCTTTGCTGATCGTTACCGGTATAGCATAACCCGCTTTCAGGCCTCCGGGTAAGGTCAGCGTAATAGCTGCACCGGTAGCAGCCCCTTCTACAATTTCTTTGCTGGTTGGATCTACCGTAATATCAAAAGCCAAGTTGGACACATAGTCCTTGTCTTTTACAGTGATCGTAGCTTCTCCAAATACCAGTCCCGGAAGACTGGTAGAAGTACCTGTCAGTTTTAATTCACGGGTAGCCGGGCCGGTCAGTACTCCATCATCCTTAATAGTGATTTGTACCGTAACCGTACCACCATTATTAATCACCGGCGGGGTTGAGATCGTATAGTCTGACGTAGTAAAGGACGAACCGGTAACTGGCACCACACTGATGTTGATCGGAATAGCGGTAGTGACACCTGCTGGTAAGCTAAATGTCACATCATAAGCCGTTCCTTCTGTCATCTCTGTACTGCTGGTAGCAATGCTGATATTTTTATTGTCAGCATTTAGGCTCGTCGTATCTGTTATGGTACAGCTGGCAGGAGTAATGGTATACCCGGTAGCAGTGCCCTCTAATTGTAACGTTTTTGTAGGTTTAAATACCCTGTCGGAGGCAGCCGTGATAAAATCAGTCAGCACCGTATCCCGCTTACCGGCAGGTAACTTCACCGTGGTGGAAGCCAGCGTATAATCACCTGGGGTGTTGGCTGTAGAGTTACCCACATTACGGCTCAGTAAGATGTTGATATCCGTTATCGCGGATACGTTATTATTAAAGCTGATTTTAAGATCACTCTTCTCTCCTTCTTTTAATGGCGTATTCAACACTTCCAGGGTCAGTGCTTTATTGGCTGGTACGCTGGCGGTACCATCTTTGATCAGCAGTGCTACGGAGTCTTTCTTGAATCCGGTAGCTTC
>NZ_JBEXAC010000009.1 GCF_040567655.1 Chitinophaga sp. H8
TTAAAGATTAAATATAGCAACCATTTTGCTTTTATTTTTGTCCCTTTTGGGTCGTTACTGACCGGGTGCCGGGAAGTAGTCAGTGTGAATTGCTGGGCCAAACTGGTACAGAGGAGGTTTTTCCGGTTTTTTTGTCGTTTTCTGGCAGGCTAAGACATAGCTTCCCTGTAATGTTATTGATTTTCAACAGGTTGCACGGTTGCTTATTTGGCTTTAGGTCAATAAAGGCGAGTAGTCCTTTTCGGTATATAGCTTGAGCACATAGTTTCTTCCCGTCCTGATCCATTTCCCCGCCACTGTTATGAAACGGAAGATGAATTTTTTCAGCCTATAGTTGGGTTTCAGCCAGGAAAGCTTTTTGGAATATTCTCCGACCAGGTAACTGTAAAAATTGGCGTAGATGGCCGTCATGATCATAAAGGCGGTATTCTCCGATAAAAAAGAGCAGGGCATTTTGGCCCAACCGAAGTCGTTGTTCATCACATCGAAAATCCGCTCGCTTTCCCCTCTGGCATTATAGAAGGCCACCACTTCCTTATTGGGACTCTCCAAGTCATTGGTCAGGATGCCCCTGTAGGTATAGGCCCCACCGCTGAACATATCGGTCTGTGCATCCCTTCTCTTTATCCTGCTGATGACCAGCCGGTAGGGGTTGTCCCCGCCAAACGGTCTGTAACCGGGGATGTCGGCCACCTCCATCTCCTGGATGCCCAGGCGGGTCTTCTCCCAGTCCCCTTCGGGGACAGATCCGATCATCCCATCCATCTTTGCACATCGGTTTGCCCTGATGTAAAAAGACCTGCAGTTCTGTTCCACCATGTCCACTACCTCTTTCTGGTAAGAAGCCGAATCGGCCCTGAACCTGCCTATGCTGATCCGGTTACCGGCCAGGCTGGCAAACGCCCTTTCCAGCGTCTCTGCCTGAAGGTATTTTGCCGGACTGTTTCCGTTCCTGCCCTCCAGGTATACCGGCATGTTGTCTATGGAGGCTATTCCCGGCTGGTAGCCGTATGTCTTTTTATAAGTCATTCCAGCATCGTATTTCTCTGTCGGCTGGACCTGGTTGTCATAGTCAAGGTCATACCGTTTGTTTTCCCTGAGCTGGCCGGTCAGCTTTAATGCCTTTACCAGTAAGTCATTGAGTTTAGGATTCAGGTTGAAGCCGTGCTTTACCCCGGTAACAGGATTTTCAAAGACTTCGGTAGCAGTGGCCAGTTCCTTGATGCCCCGGAGGATGGTATCCGCACTGCACACCTGAATACCCCTGACATTGCGCAGATGTTCCCTGAGATGGTCATTGACATCCTCTGTACAGTCCCCTCCGTTTAAATAGATGGCAAGGTGGTTGGTGAAAATATCGCTATAGGAAAAGCCGAAGGTCTTTACCCTCATCCCCAGCTGATTATCTATCAGATCCGGAAGGCCGGAATCTTTAAACGAATTGAAAACAAAATTAAAGCCGCCAAAGGGTGTGATTTTTTCTGATGAATTGGTTACTTTCATGCCAACTTATTTATCTGAGTGGTATCATCTAAATAAGTGAAAAAAATGAGCCGGAAAAGCCTGAATCCAATAAATTCAGGCCTATTTCGGCTCTTTTTATTTATCTATTTGCGGATTTAAGGTA
>NZ_JBEXAC010000010.1 GCF_040567655.1 Chitinophaga sp. H8
TCTGATACTGACTAATAACTTTCTCAAGTATATTAGACGTTTCAATTAATGTTTTTCGCTATACATTACCTGTGTTTTGTTCCGATTTGCATCGAAACAGTTGCTGTTGCTTCCAAACTTTCAAAGAACATTTCTAACTAGCTGTTAGCTTTTGGCTATTAGCTGTTAGCATTGATGATGTGTTGATTATGAATCACAGACCCGAAGTCACATCTGATGTTATATTATTAAGAACTTTTTTGTGAGCTATTAGCTGTTGGCTTTTAGCTGTTAGCAACCTGTTTTGTTGCCTGAGTAGCTTCCCCTTTGTTTCCTTTCCAGTGGCAGCTTTCAGCTGTTTGCCTCCTGCTTTTCGTTTGCCCTGTAGCGGTTGGGGTTGCAAAGGTAGTTATTTTTTTATTACCACCAAATCTTTTTTAAAGAACTTTTCTTTTTTTTATCAGCCTAACGTCTTGCTATATATCTGCTTATAAATAAACATTTTATATCATCGCTTCCGTATTTGTCGCATACCTTTTTCGTATGTTGCCGGCTCATAATGTAAAGAACTTAACCCCGTTTTTTCAAAGCGGATGGCAAAGATACAATCCTTATCCCTTGGTAACAAAAATTATTTCAACTTTTTGTGTAAGATATCTAGGTAATGCTGTGTGTATACAGCAGATCTGATGATCGTGGATCATCGATCGTGAAGAAAGAAAGTCCCAGCTTTTGCTGGGACTTTCTTAAATAACTATGGCAGCTACCTACTCTCCCGCATGATAGTGCAGTACCATCGGCCATGAGGGGCTTAACTTCTCTG
>NZ_JBEXAC010000011.1 GCF_040567655.1 Chitinophaga sp. H8
GTATCGGAAGGTGCGGCTGGAATACCTCCTTTTTAGAGCTCATTACCTGAGCTGTTGTTTCCATCTTTTAAATTGTTAGGCGAAAGCAGGCAGTTGGTTAAAGTAACACAGGTTGCTAATAGCTAACAGCCAATAGCTAAAAGCTCAAACAACAAACAATATGATGTGGCTTAAAGGTCTGTGATTCATAATCAAGACATCATCAATGCTAACAGCTAATAGCCAAAAGCTAACAGCTGGTTAGAAAAGTTCTTTAAAAATATTTTAATAGCCAAGTTGGTAATTTACGGACTGGAGTCAGTGGTCTGTGGACAGATGTCCGACTGGCATTGATATAGATCCGTAGCTCAGCCTGGTTAGAGCACTACACTGATAATGTAGGGGTCAGCAGTTCAAATCTGCTCGGGTCTACTAAACAATTCTCCGGGGGATTAGCTCAGTTGGCTAGAGCACCTGCCTTGCACGCAGGGGGTCATCGGTTCGAATCCGATATCCTCCACTTTGTTTTCCTGATAGGATCAACGAAGTGGAAAAACGGACAGCAACAAGATGTTGCTAAAAGCTAATAGCTAAAGGCTAACAGCTCAACAACAGGATGTGACTTCGGGTCTGTGATTCATAATCAACACATCATCAATGCTAACAGCTAATAGCCAAAAGCTAACAGCTAGTTAGAAATGTTCTTTGA